>NZ_JBQJIK010000027.1:0-90274 GCF_052078665.1 Inquilinus sp. CA228
CGACCCCAGCCTGCGGGTGCTGACCTCTCCGCCGGCGGTGCCACCGCCCTTGCCGCGCCCATGCTCGACCCAGCCTGCCGCCGTCGCCGCGGCGCCGGCCGAGCCGGCACCTGCCGCGACCGCGGCCCCGCAGCCCGCCGCGCCGCACGTGGTCGAGATCGACCCCAGCCTCCGGGTGCTGACCTCGCCCCCGGCGGTGCCTCCGCCGCTGCCGCGCCCAGGCTCGACCCAACCTGTCGCCGTTGCCGCGGCGCCGGCCGAGCCGGCACCCGCCGCCGCGCCCATCGCGCCGGCTCTATCCGCGGCGCTGGCCTCGCCCCTGGCGCCGGCTGCGCCCCCGGCCGTGCCCCCGGCACCGGCCGCTTCGCCCGTCCCGAATCCCGTGGCGGCAGCCTCCGCCCCGAAGGCGCCGGAATCGCTGATCAACGTGCCGCCCGCCGCCTTTGCCCCGGCCCCGGCGGTGGAGGCGCTGCTGCCCCGGACAGACACTGCGGCGACAGTGCCGGCGCCCTTCACCGTGCCGCCGCCGCGGTTCCGGCCGGTCGTGGCCGCGGCCCGTCCGGTCCAGGGCGTCGCGCCGCCGGCAACCCGGCCGCCGCCGCCCACGGCGGTGGATGTGCCGGTGCCGCGGCGTCGTCCCGGCTGAGCTGCCGGCGTGACGGTTCCGTGCAATCACCCTGTGCGACGCCCCGGGTGCGCCCTATAGTCCTTGCATGAACATCGTGTTTCTCGTCCTGGCCGTGATCTGCATGCTCGGGGTGGTCGCCTCGCTGGCCACCGGCGTGTTCGGCATGGCGCAGAGCGGCCCGTTCAACCGGAAATGGGGCAACAAGCTGATGCAGGCCCGCATCGGTTTCCAGGCCCTGGCCATCCTGTTCTTCCTGCTGGCCCTGTGGACGGCTTGAGCGACCCGGAAATGCGGCAGCCATGGTCACGCTGACCCGGATCTACACCCGCGGCGGTGACGCCGGGCAGACCTCGCTGGTCGGCGGCCGGCGGGTGGCCAAGCACGACCTGCGGGTCGAGGCCTATGGCACGGTGGACGAGGCCAATGCCGTGATCGGTATGGCCCGGTTGCATACCGAAGGCGAGGCTGACGCCATGCTCGGCCGGATCCAGAACGACCTGTTCGATCTCGGCGCCGACCTGGCGACGCCGGAGGAGCCTGATCCCAAATATCCGCCGCTGCGGGTGACGGCGGCGCAGGTGGAGCGGCTGGAGCGCGAGATCGACGCCATGAACGCTGTTCTGGCGCCGCTGAACAGCTTCGTGCTGCCGGGCGGCAGCGCCGCCTCCGCCCATCTGCATCACGCCCGCACCGTGGTGCGGCGGGCGGAGCGGCTGGTCTCGGCCCTGATGGCGGTGGAGGCGGTCAACCCCGAGGCGCTGAAATACGCCAACCGTCTGTCCGACCACCTGTTCGTCCTGGCCCGCCACATGAACGGCGACGGCAAGGACGACGTCCTCTGGGTTCCCGGAGCCCACCGGTGAGCCCTTTTGCCCACGGCTTGGGCAAGATGCTTGCGTGGGCGGCAGTCGCGTTGACAAGCTCTGTCGGACATCACTATCGTTCGACCTCTTTGCTGCACCGCACCAATGCGGGCGGCCGGCGGGACAGGGACGTTCGGAGCGGAACCCAGGCATGATCCAGACGATCGGCGTCATCGGCGCAGGGCAAATGGGCAGCGGCATCGCCCAGGTCGGCGCCCAGAGCGGCTTCACCATCCGGCTCCTGGACGTCGATCCGAAGGCCCTGGATCGGGCGCGGGAGTCCATTGAAGGCCATGTCGACCGGCTGATCGGCCGCGGCAAGCTCACCGCCGAGGAGAAGCCGACGGTCCTGGCCCGGATCCACACCGCCGCCGAGTACCAGGCGTTCAAGGATTGCGACCTGGTGATCGAGGCGGCGACCGAGAGCGAACCGATCAAGCGCGAGATCTTCAAGCAGCTGGTGCCGCATCTGAACGAGCGGGCGATGGTGGCGACCAACACCAGCTCGATCTCGATCACCCGCCTCGCGGCCACGACCGACCGGCCCGAGCGCTTCATCGGCATGCACTTCATGAACCCCGTGCCGGTGATGAAGCTGGTGGAGATCATCCGCGGCATCGCCACCGACGACGCGACCTACGAGTCGATCCGCGACCTGGCGCTGAAGCTGGGCAAGACCCCGGCGGTGTCGGAAGATTTCCCGGCCTTCATCGTCAACCGCATCCTGCTGCCGATGATCAACGAGGCGGTCTACACCCTCTATGAGGGCGTGGGCTCGGTCGAGGCGATCGACACCTCGATGAAGCTCGGCGCCAACCACCCGATGGGGCCGCTGGAGCTGGCCGACTTCATCGGCCTCGACACCTGCCTGTCGATCATGAACGTGCTGTATGACGGCCTGGCCGACAGCAAGTACCGGCCCTGTCCGCTGCTGGTGAAATACGTCGAGGCCGGCTGGCTCGGCCGCAAGACCAAGCGCGGCTTCTACGACTACTCGAAGGACGTACCTGTTCCCACCCGGTGACGCCGCCGACCCAGGTCGGCTCATTGCGTTGCCTCTCCCGCCTGGCGGGAGAGGTCGGGCTCGCGGAGCGAGACCGGGTGAGGGCGGGCACTGGCCTCGACAAAATCCCCTCACCCGGAGGCGCCAGCCGGTCGAGCATGCGCGCCGCCTGCTCGGCATCGGCCTGGTCGAGGGCCGGTGCGGCTGGCTGAGGGGTAGGGACGGACTGCGCCTTGTTCATAGAACGTATCATGCGATGGCGGCGCGGATGCCTGGTCGGTCATTGCTGAGCGCTTTAGCAGGGGGGCGACCGTCGCCTTTGGGCGCGGAAAGCAGACATGTCTGCTACTCTAATCGCTTCACCGATCCTACGGTCCTGACAGGGATGGCAATTAGACGTCTCTTTGAAGTCGGGCGGCGCTGAAAGGGGGCATCATGGTCAGGGTCGGATTTCTTGCCGTGATGGCGATCATGGCCGCAGGCTGTGCGCCCAAAGCACCTGAGGTGGTGGTGCTAGATGAAGGCCGACGACCAACCTTGGTGGTGTTCGAGAAGGGCAGTGCGGCGCTGTCTCCTGCGCAAGAGGGGACCGTTCTCGGCGCTGCCTACGAGATCTGCATGAGGGAGACCACGAAGGTCCTCCTGACGGGAGAGGCTGACGATGAACCCATACCAGCGCTGAACCGAGGCCTGTCAATGCGGCGCGCGGAAGCGGTTCGGCTCAAGCTGATCGAACTTGGCATTTCCGATCAGCTAATCACGGTCGAGGCGAAAGGCCAAGACAACCCTCTTTTCTCGGAGGAGGAGAGGAAAAGCGCTGGCCTCGGCCGGATTGTTATGATCGCCTTCGAGCCGGTGAGCCCGCCGCTAGGCAAGGCTACCTGTGCCCCGGGTCTGGATTAATCTGGCGATAGGTGTCCTTTAGCGAGGCCGAAGTGGCCCGTCTGCAATGGGTCCGAAAGCGGTCAACCGCCCTGCTGGCTCGGCCGCAAGACCAAGCGCGGCTTCTACGACTACTCCAAGGACGTGCCGGTCCCGACGCGCCGAGCGTCAGGCCGTGTTCCGGCCATCCTCGAACCAGACCAGGGCCAGGCACAGCGCGGCCGCGCCGGCGGCGATCGTGCGCGCCCAGTTCCAGGCGTCCCACGGTCCGAAATAGCGGGCCCGCGCCGTCGCCAGATCGGCCGTGCCGTCGAGCGGGACCGTCGCCAGCCATTGATTCAGCGGCACGCTCGCCAGGAAGGTCAGGGCGAAGCCGGCCAGGCCGTACAGGGCCACCGCCGCGGCCAGCCAGATCTCCGACCGGCCGAACCGGGCGCGGGCCAGCCGCAACGCCAGCAGCGCCGCCGGGAAGGCGAGGGCGCCGAAGAACGCGAAGGCGAAGACCGGGTTGCGCACGGTGGCGTTGATCGCCTGCATGGCGCCGATCGCGGCGCGGTCGTCGAGCTGGGCCAGCCCGTACAGCACCGAGCAGGCATAGGCGTAGAAGAAGCCCGCCGCCAGCGCGACGGCGAGGGTCGACAGCGCCAGCAGGCCACGATCGAGATAACGAAGCCGCAGCATCGGGTTCCTCCAGATCTGTACCGTACCGATCGGTACTGATAGAGTGTCGGGACTGAGTTGAAGGGTCAAGAGGGAACGGATGGCGCGGCAAAGCGAGGAACGGCGGCGGGCGGTGCTGGATGCGGCGCTGGCGGTGCTGGAACGCCAGGGCTATGCCGGCACCAGCATGCTCGACATCGCCCGCGAGGCCCGCGCGTCGAAGGAGACGCTCTACGCCTGGTTCGGCGACAAGAAGGGCTTGTTCGCGGCCCTGGTCGCCGACAATGCCGCGGCCGTGAACGCGGTGATCGAGGCGGTGCCGGCGGACCCGCCGGAGACGCCGATCCGCACCGTCCTGTCGGAGTTCGGCGTGGCGCTGCTCGGCCTGCTGCTCGGCCCGCGGGCGGTGGCGATCAACCGGGCCGCGGCGGCGGAGGCCGCCCGGGACGGCGAGCTGGGGCGCCTGCTCGTCGCCTCCGGCCGGGCGGCCACGGGCGGCCGGATGGTGGCCCTGCTGCGGGATCGCGCCGCACGGGGCGAGATCGAGGCTGCCGATCCGGAGGACGCCTTCTCGGTCTTCCTCGGCCTGCTGCTGCGCGACCTGCAGATCCAGGTGTTGCTCGGGGCGGCCGCGGCGCCGGACGGCGAGGCCCTGCGGCGGCGTGCGGCGGCGGCGGCGGAGCTGTTCCTCAGGCTCTATGGGCCCAGCTGACGCGTCACGCCCCGATCGGCACCTTGGTCTCGTACTTCACCCGGGACAGGTTGAAGCTGGTGCGGAAGCGCTTGATGTTGTGCTCGTTCGCCAGCACGCGGCGGCAGAACAGGTTGTAGGCCTCCATGTCGCGGCAGGTGACGACCAGCAGGTAGTCGGTCTCGCCGGACACGAAATAGCATTGCTGCACCTCGGGCTCGGCCGCGATCTTGCGCTCGAAGGCGGCCAGCACGTCCTCGCGCTGGCGGTCCAGCTCGACCCCGACGAAGGCGACGATGGTCTGGCCGACCTTCTCCGGGTCGACCAGCGCCACGTCGCGCACCACCACCCGCTCCTGGCGCAGCCGGCGCACTCGCTTCAGGCAGGCCGGCGGCGACAGGCCGACCCGCTCGGCCAGCGCCAGATTGGTGATCTGGTTGTCCTCCTGCAGCGCGTCGAGGATGCGGCGGTCGATGGCGTCGAGCTCGATCGGGGCCGGGCGGATTCGGTCCGGGCTTTTCATGGATTTCTCCGAAGCGGCATCGGCACATTCCACAACGGAAATTCCGGACGCGCAAATCGAAATCCGTTGCCGATGATTTCGTCATAGCCTCGATCGAACGAACAGGAGGCGACCATGGACTCACCGGATCTGTCGAACCGCATCGAGGTGCATGACCGGAAGGCGCTGGCGACGGCGCGGGCCGTGCTCGATGCCTGCGCCGATCCGGCGGCGATGGGCGAGGCCGTGAAGGCGGCGGTCGGGCACAACGCCCAGTGGCGCGGTGAGGACTGCATCAACCTGCTGGCGCCCGAGGCCCCGACCAGCCCCGGCGTGCGGGCGCTGCTGGCGGCCGAGATCGGCACCCGCGCGGCGGAAGGCCATATCGGCCGGGTCAACCGCTGGTTCGCCGGCACCCGCCATATCGACGAGGTCGAGGCGCTGTGCGTCGAGCTGCTGAAGCGCCATTTCCGCTGCGCCTACGCCGACCACCGGCTGTGCGCCTCGATGATCGGCAACGCCGTCGTCTACACCGCGCTGACCGCGCCGGGTGACGTGGTGATGACCGCGGCGCAGCCCACCGGCGGCCATTCCTCGAACCGGCATGACGGCCCGGCCGGCGCCATGGGCCGCACCATCGTCGACATTCCGATGGACCCGGAGGAGCTGGTGGTCGACCTCGACCTGTTCCGCCGGGCGGCGCCGCTGGCCCGGCCGAAGCTGGTCGCGCTCGGCCTGTCGATGACGCTGTTCCCGCAGCCGGTGGCGGCGATGCGCGAGGTGATCGCGGAGTGGGGCGGCCGCTTCTTCTTCGACGCGGCGCATCAGCTCGGCCTGATCGGCGGCGGCCAGTTCCAGGACCCGCTGAAGGAAGGCGCCGACATCGTCACCGGTTCGGCCGGCAAGACCTTCGCCGGGCCGCAATCCGGCATCCTGCTGTGGGACGACCCGGCGATCACCGAGGCGGTGACGACGGCGGTGTTTCCGGTCTGGGCGGCGACGCACCAGGTCAACCGGGTGGCGGCGCTGGCCCTGGCGACGGCGGAGGCGATCGCCTTCGGCACCGAGCTGCAGGCCCAGATCGTCGCCAACGCCCAGGCGCTGGCGCGGGCGCTGCAGGAGCGCGGCATCCCGATGCTGGGCGCCCATAAGGGTTTCACCACCACGCATCAGGCGATCGCCGATGCGCGCGGCTTCGGCCGCGGCTTGGCGGCGGCGCAGATTCTGGAGCGCGCCAACCTGATCGTGAACAAGAACCTGCTGCCGGCCGACCGCAAGGAGGATTGGGATTATCCCGGCGGCCTGCGCATCGGCACCATCGAGGTCACCCGCTTCGGCATGCGCGAGCGCGAGATGGAGGCGATCGCCGAGCTGATCGCCCGGGTCCTGGTGCGCGGCGAATCGCCGGAATCGGTGCGGCCCGACGCGGTGGCGCTGCGCCACAGCTTCCCGACGATCCACTATTGCTTCGAGAATGGCTTGCCCCCAGGTTGAGGCTACAGGTTGCCCAGCGCCTGCTCGATGTCGGCGAGGATGTCGGGCGTGTTTTCCAGCCCGATCGACAGGCGCACCAGCCCCTCGCCGATGCCCTGCGCCGCCCGTTCCTCCGGCGTGTAGTTCGCATGGGTCATGCTGGCGGGGTGCTGGACCAGCGATTCCGCGTCGCCCAGGCTGACCGCCAGCGTCACCAGCCGCAGCCGGTCCATGAATTTGCGGCCGGCCTCGATGCCGCGCTCCAGCTCGAAGGCGATCAGGCCGCCGGGCAGCAGCATCTGCCGGCCGGCCAGCGCAAATTGCGGATGCGACTCCAGCCCCGGATAGAACACCCGCGCCACCGCCGAATGGCTCTGCAGCAGCTGCGCCACGGCAGTGGCGGAGCGGGAGTGCTGCGCCATCCGGATCTCCAGCGTCTTCAGCCCGCGCAGCACCAGATGGGCGTTCATCGGCGACAGCGTCGCGCCGGTCAGGTAGCGCAGCCCCTCGTTGCGCACCCGGTCGATGATCGGCTTGGGCCCGACCAGCACGCCGCCCAGCACGTCGCCATGGCCGCTCAGGACCTTGGTCGCCGAATGCAGCACCAGGTCGGCGCCGTGGTCCAGCGGCCGCTGCAGCACCGGGGTGCAGAAGGTGTTGTCGACCACGATCAGCGCCCCGGGCGCGGCCCGCCGGGCCAGGTCGGACACGGCGCGGATGTCGATCACCCGCAGGTTCGGGTTGGCCGGGGTCTCGAAATAGACCACCCGCGTCTTCGCGGTCAGCGCGGCTTCCAGCGCCTCCAGCCGGGTCATGTCGACCTTGGTGACCTTGACGCCGAACCGTGGCAGGCCCTGCATGAAGAAGGCGTAGGTGTTGCCGTACAGGGTGTGGTCGATCACCACCTCGTCGCCGGCCTGCAGCAGGGTCCACATCGGCGTGGTGACGCAGGCGATGCCCGACGCCATCGCCACCGCCGCGGCGCCGCCCTCCAGCCGGGCGAGCCGGTCCTCCAGGATGGTCTGGGTCGGGTTGTGGCGGCGGCCATAGACGTAGCCCTCGGTCTCGCCCCGGAACACCGCCGCCCCGGTCGCGGTGTTGGGGAAGGCGTAGGTCGAGGTCATGTAGATCGGCGGCGTCAGCGCGCCCTGGGCGCTGGCCGGATCGTAGCCATGGTGGATCGCCGTGGTGGAGGGGCCCCAATGCTCGTCATCGGGATCGGGTTCGGTCATCGGATCCTCCGGAGGATTGCGGCCTATTTGCCGGCGCGACGGGCCCTGGGGTGGGCGTCGGCATAGACGCTCATCAGCCGCTCGGTGTCGATCTCGGTGTAGCGCTGGGTGGTCGACAGGGCGGCATGGCCCAGCAGCTCCTGGATCGTGCGCAGGTCGCCGCCGCCGGCCAGCAGATGGGTGGCGAAGCTGTGCCTGAGGGCGTGCGGGGTCGCCGAATCGGGCAGGCCCAGCACGGCGCGCAGCTGGCGCATCTGCCGCTCGGCCACGCCGGGGTTCAGCGGCCCGCCGCGGACGCCCAGGAACAGCGGGCCCGTGGCGGCCAGCGGGAAGGGGCAGGCGGAGATATAGGCGTCGACCGCCTCGCGCACCGCCGGCAGCACCGGCACCATGCGCTGCTTGCGGCCCTTGCCGGTGACCACCAGCGTGTCGCCCTTCGGCGCCTCGCGCCGGGTCAGCCCCAGCGCCTCGCCCAGGCGCAGGCCGCAGCCATAGAGCAGGAACAGGAGGGCGCGGTCGCGCAGCCCGATCCATTCCTCGTCGCTCAGGGTTTCCACCGTGTCGACCGCGGCCAGCGCATCGGTCACGGCCAGCGGCCGCGGCAGGCGCTTCGGCAGCTTGGGGTTGCGCAAGCTGCCGATCGCCGCGTTGTGCAGCACCCCGGCCCGGTCGAGATGGGCCAGGAAGTTGCGGACGCCGGACAGGCCGCGCGCCCGGGTGGCGGCGCCGGCCCCGCTTGCGGCCCGGTGCGACTGAAAGGCGCGCAGGTCGGACAGGGCGGCGGCGGAGAGGTCGTTCAGGCTCGGCGGCCGGCCGAGATGATCGGCCAGGAAGCCGACGAAACGGCCGACATCGCCGAGATAGGCGCGCAGCGTGTGCGGCGACACCCGCTTCTCGTCCTCCAGCCAGACCCGCCAGCGGCCGGCGGCGTCGCGCAGATCCGCTGCCGCCGGCCAGCCGGCCATGAAGTCCGATGAGGGAATGAGCGCCGTATCGTCCGGGGCGCCCATCGGGCGGGTCCTAGTCCTGCCCGGGGCCGGTCAGCCAGGAACGGATGCAGCGCTCCAGCACCCGGCCGAGGAAGCCGACCAGCTCGGTCCGCATGCCGGGATGGAACATCTCCGGGTCGCGGCTGCCGAGGGCCAGGACGCAGGGCGGCACCTCCGGCGACACGTTCAGGCGGACCAGCGCCTGGCTGCGCACCAGCCCGGCGCCGGCGCCGAACAGCGCCTCCTCGCCGGCGATGTCCGATTCGAGCATCAACTCCTGCCCGCCCAGGCGGCGGCCGACCTCGCCGGGCCCGACGATGCGGACCTCGGCGCTGTGCGGCGGCGATTCCTCGCCCTCCGTCGCCTCGACCAGCAGCGTCACCACGTCGAGGTCGAGCAGCACGGCGAGGTCGGTCGACACCGTGTGGATCAGCTGCTCGAAGCTTTCGGCGTCGAGCAGGAACAGGATCGCGGCATGCACCCGGTTCTGGGTGTTGTGGTTGGCGCGGCTGGCGCCAATGAAGGCGCGCTGCTGCTCCTTCAGCCGGTCGACCTGGCCGCGCAGCCTTTCGGCCTGGAAGCCCTGCAGGTCGATCACCCCGTCGCCGCGATCCCGCGGCGGCAGGGCCAGCCGGCCCAGCAGATCCGGGTGCTGGACCAGGAAGTCCGGATGGGCCAGCAGCCAGGCCGAGACGTCCGCCGCGGTGAGCGCGGGGGCGTCCGGCTGCTTTACTTCCTGTGCCAACGGGCCGCCCTCACGCCGTCTTCTTGACGGCGGCGAGCTCGTGCTCGTCGAGGATGCTCTGGCCGGTCTTCGCCCAGTCGGCCACGAAGGCGGACAGGCCCTTCTCGGTCAGCGGGTGGCTGAACAGGGAGCGCAGCGCCGCCGGCGGCAGGGTGCCGACATGGGCGCCCAGCTTCGCAGCCTCGATCACATGCCGCGGCCCGCGGATCGACGCGACCAGCACCTGGGTCTTGATGTCCGGGTACTGGCGGTAGATCTGGACGATGTCGGCGATCAGGCCCATGCCGTCCTCGCCGACGTCGTCGAGGCGGCCGACGAAGGGCGAGACGAAGGTCGCGCCCGCCTTCGCCGCCAGGATCGCCTGGCCGGCCGAGAAGCACAGCGTGACGTTGACCATGGTGCCGGCGTCGGACAAGGTGCGGCAGACCTTGAGCCCGGCGGGCGTCAGCGGCACCTTGACCGCGATGTTCTTCGCGATCTTGGACAGCTTGAGGCCCTCGGCCATCATGGTGTCGAAGTCGGTCGCGGCGACCTCGGCCGAGACCGGTCCCTTCACCACCTCGCAGATCCGCGGGATCAGGTCCAGGAACTTGGCCCCGGACTTGGCGATCAGGGAGGGGTTGGTGGTCACCCCATCGACCAGGCCGGTGGAGGCCAGGTCACGGATTTCGTTGAAGTCGGCGGTATCGATGAAGAACTTCATGGGCCTCGTTCCAATGGCCAGCGGTCGCTTCGGGCCGATGCGCGGCACCGGTGTCGGCCCGCGGGAGCAAGTCTAGCCCATGGCGGAGTCCGAGGCCACAGCAGCGACAGCGGTCGAGGAGGAGAGTGGCGCGATCGCCACGGTTCGGGTGCTGCTGCCGCTGCCCTTGGCAGAAGCTTACGATTATGCGGTGCCCGAGGGCCTGGATCTTGCGCCCGGCAGCTATGTCGAGGTGCCGCTCGGCCGGCTGCGGCGGATCGGCGTGGTCTGGGGGCCGGGCACCGGCAAGGTCGCCCTGGCCCGGTTGAAGCCGGTCGCGCACCGCTTCGACCTGCCGCCGCTGCCGGAGGTGGCGCGCAATTTCATCGACCGGGTCGCCCGCTACACCTTGTCGCCCCCGGGCGCGGTGCTGCGCATGACCCTGTCCTCGACCGGGGCGCTGGAGCCGCCGAAGCCGATCACGGCCTATCGCCGGGCGGAGTCTCTGCCGGACGGAGCCAAGCTCAGTGGCGCCCGGCGGCGGGTGCTGGCGGTGCTGGAGGACGGGCCGGCGCGGCTGCCGGCCGAGCTGGCGCGCGAGGCCGGCTGCGGCGCCGGCGTGATCAAGGGCATGGCCGAGGCCGGGCTGCTCGAGACCGTGCTGCTGCCCGGCTTCGACCCGGTGCCGCAGCCCGATCTCGCTCGGCCGCGGGCGGTGCTGGGCGAGGCCCAGCGCGAGGCGGCGGACCGGCTGATCGACGCGGTCGCCGATGGCGGCTATTCGACCACGCTGATCGACGGCGTCACCGGCTCGGGCAAGACCGAGGTGTATTTCGAGGCGGTCGCGGCGGCGCTGGCGGCCGGCCGGCAGGTGCTGGTGCTGCTGCCGGAGATCGCGCTGTCGGCGCATTGGCTCGACCGCTTCGCCGCCCGCTTCGGCGTGCGGCCGACCGAATGGCATTCGGAGCTGAGCTCGACCCAGCGCCGGCGCAACTGGCGGGCGGTGGCCTTCGGCGAGGCCCGCGTGGTGGTCGGCGCCCGCTCGGCCCTGTTCCTGCCCTATCCCGAGCTCGGGCTGATCGTGGTCGACGAGGAGCATGAGAGCGCCTTCAAGCAGGAGGACGGCGTCGTCTACCAGGCCCGCGACATGGCGGTGCTGCGCGGCCATCTCGGCGGCTTCCCGGTGGTGCTGGCCTCGGCCACGCCGTCGCTGGAGACGCTGGCCAATGTCGAGGCCGGGCGCTATGCGACGCTGGAACTGCCGTCGCGGCACGGCGCGGCGCAGATGCCGGCGGTGAGCGCGATCGACATGCGCCGCGAATCGCCGCCGCGCGGCCGCTTCCTGTCGCCGACCCTGCGCGAGGCGGTGGTCGAGACGCTGGCGGCGGGGGACCAGGCGATGCTGTTCCTGAACCGCCGCGGCTACGCCCCCCTGACCCTGTGCCGGCAGTGCGGCCATCGCCTGGAATGCCCGCATTGCACGGCCTGGCTGGTCGAGCACCGCCTGGCCGGGCGGCTGGAGTGCCACCATTGCGGCCACCGGGCGCCGCTGCCCAAGGCCTGCCCGTCCTGCCACGCCGAGGGCAGCTTCGCCGCCTGCGGACCGGGGGTGGAGCGGATCGCCGAGGAGGTTGACGCCACCCTGCCGGAGGCGCGCTGGCAGATCGTCGCCTCCGACACCTTCTCAGGCCCCCAGGCGATCGCCGACCTGACGGCGGATCTCGACAGCGGCGCCGTCAACCTGCTGATCGGCACCCAGATCCTGGCCAAGGGCCACAACTTCCCGGGCCTGACCCTGGTCGGGGTGGTCGACGCCGATCTCGGCCTCGCCGGCGGCGACCTGCGGGCGGCGGAGCGGACCTGGCAGCTGCTGCACCAGGTCGGCGGCCGGGCCGGGCGCGGCGAAAAGCCGGGCCGCGTGCTGCTGCAGAGCTTCATGCCCGACCACCCGGTGATGCAGACCCTGGTGGCCGACGACCGCGACGGCTTCTTGGCGTCGGAGGCGGAGGCGCGGCGGTCGCGCGGCCTGCCGCCCTACGGCAAGCTGGTGGCGCTGATCGTCTCCGGCCCCGACCGCGGCGCGGTCGACCGGGTGTCGCAGGATCTCGGACGGGCGGCGCCGCAGGGCGACGGGCTGATGGTGCTAGGCCCGGCCGACGCGCCGCTGGCGATGCTGCGCGGCCGCCACCGCCGCCGCCTGCTGCTGAAGGCCGACCGGCGCATCGGGGTGCAGCCGCTGGTGGCGGACTGGGTGTCGCGGGTGCAGGTGCCCGGCACGGTGCGGGTGCAGGTCGACATCGACCCGTACAGCTTCCTATGAGTGCGGTCGTAGGCCCGTCGATTCAGACTTAATCGAAACCAATCGGCATGATTATATATGATTGAAGGAGATGCCGATGGATACCAAGGTGTTGACCGCGCATGTGCCGTTGCCGCTCGCCGAGAAGGTGGACGAGCTGGCTGCCCGGCTGGAGCGCTCGCGCGGATGGATCGTCCGGCAGGCGCTGGCGGCCTGGGTCGACCAGGAGGAGGAACGCCGCCGCCTGACGCTGGAAGCCCTGGCTGATGTCGATGCCGGGCACGTGATCGATCATCGGTCCGTTCAGGCCTGGGCCGACAGCCTCGACAGCGACACGCCGTTGCCGGTCCCGCGTTGATCGAGCTGAAATGGACCGGCAGGGCGCTCTCGGATCTCGCGCGTCTCCATGAGTTTCTCGCGCCGGTCAATCGCCAGGCTGCCGCCAGGACCGTGAGGTCGCTGACGGCAGCGCCAGCGCGGCTGCGCGCACATCCCCGCATCGGTGAGAAGCTGGACGAGTTCGAGCCGCGCGAGGTCCGGCGCATCCTCGTCGGCCGCACCGAGATGCGGTACGAGATTCAGGGCTCGACCGTCTATATCCTGCGCCTCTGGCGCACCCGCGAGGATCGCTAGGCCGCCCCCGCCACGTGAATATCGGTCTTGGAGAAGTCGTCGCCCTTGAACAGCAGCGGCACGCCATGCGTCCGGGCGCAGGCATAGGACATGCAGTCGGCGAGGTTGAGCTGCGCCGGATGGCCTCGGCCTTTGCCATAGGCGGCGAAGGCGGCGACGGCTGCGGTCGCGGCGTCGATCGGGATGACGGCGATCCCGGCATCGTCGAGCAGCATATGGATCAGGGCTTCAGCCCGGACCGGAGCGAGTTTGAGCAGTGTGGAGAGGCGCATCGCCGCCTCGAGGATCACGAGGCCCGAGGTCAGGCGCCGTTCGGCCCCCGCCAGGAGGTTGGTATAGCGGGGCGCATCCGGCTCACCGGCGATCAGGGCGACGATCACCGACGTGTCGACGAACATCAATGGCCCCACATCTCATCGATCTCGTCCTTGGTCATGGCACGCCCGCCCGGCCCGGCTTCCGCAGCGGCGATGGCCGCGATCCGGGCGATGCGATCGGCGAGGGGCTCCTTCTCCGCCTCGCGGCGCAGCTCGGCCTCCAGCGCCTGGATGACGGCTTCGGTCATGGTCACCTTGCGCCTGGCGGCCAGTTCCTGGGCAAGCTCGCGCGCACGGCCATCTCGGATCTGCAGCGTCACGGTAGACCTCCGCGGTGGATGGATCGGCTATCCATACAGCACTATATCGCTATCCATACGTGGATTGTGAAGGGTGTCGGGCCAAGCCCTGGCATCAGCCCTTCGCCGGGGCGTGGCTGGCGCGCAGCGGCAGCTCCGGCAGGAACAGGATCGCCACGAAAGCGGCGGCGATGACGCCGGTGCCGGCCAGGAAGGTGGTGGCGATGGCGTGGCGGTACAGCTCGACCGCGGCGGCATGCGCCTCGGGCGGCAGCGTGGCCAGTTGCTGGAGCCCGGCCTGGGCCAGGCCCTCGGTGCCGGCCGCGACGCGCAGCTGCCCGGCCAGCACCGCCCCGGCCGCGGCCACGCCGACGGCGCCGCCGAGCGAGCGGCAGAACGCCAGGGTGGCGGTGGCGGCGCCCAGATCCTCGCGCGGCACCGCGTTCTGCACGGCGATGGTCATGTTCGGCATCACCAGGCCGAGGCCGATGCCGACCGCGATCAGCGCCGGCTCGATCACCGGGATACCCTGAGCGGTCGCCGCCGCCCAGCTCAGCCAGGCGAAAGCCAGGGTGGCCAGGGCCAGCCCGCCGGTCTGCGCCGGCTTGTAGCGGCCGGAGCGCAGCAGCACCCGGCCGTTGAAGATCGCGGCGGCGACCAGCCCCACCATCAGCGGCCCGGTCAGCAGGCCGGAGCGGGCGGCGCTGACCCCCAGCACCAGCTGGAAGAACAGCGGAAAGAACACGCTGGCGGCCAGCATGCCCATGAAGGTCAGGGCCAGGACCAGGCAGCCGACGGCGAAGACGCGGTTGCCGCGCAGATGCAGCGGCAGCACCGGGTCGGGGAAGCGGCGGGCATGGCCGACGAACAGCACCGCCAGCGCCACAACGGCGGCGCCGATGCCGAGGATCTCGGGCGACGTCCAGGCGAACTGCGATCCGCCCAGGGTCAGGACCAGCAAGAAGGCGGTGGTGGCCCCGGTCAGCAGCAGGGCGCCGAGATAGTCGATCCGACGCTGTCGGGCCCGGTGCGGGCGGCGCAGGGCGCGGTGGACCACCACGAGCGCCACGGCGCCGATCGGCAGGTTGACGAAGAAGATCCAGTGCCAGGACAGCAGGTCGGTGATGGTGCCGCCGAGCGCCGGCCCGACCACGCTGCAGACCGCGAACACCGCCGCCACCGACCCCTGGCGGCGGCCGCGCTGGGCCGGCGGCACCAGGTCGCCGATGGTGGCCTGGGCCAGCGGCAGCAGCCCGCCGGCGCCCAGCCCCTGCACCGCGCGGAAGGCGATCAGCTGCGTCATGCTCTGGGCCAGGCCGCACAGCGCCGAGCCCAGCAGGAACAGCAGCACGGCCAGGGTTAGCATCGGCTTGCGGCCGTGCTGGTCGCTCAGCTTGCCGTAGAGCGGCATCACCGCGGTCGAGGCCAGGACATAGGCCGTCACCACCCAGGACAGGTGGGTGCCGCCGCCCAGGTCGCCGACGATGCTGGGCAGGGCGGTGGCGACGATGTTCTGGTCGAGCGCGCTGAGCCCGAGCACGATCATCAGCCCCACCAGCACGGCCCGGACCTCGCGGGAGGTCACGTCCGGCTCGGTTATCGGGGGAGGGGGAACCGCGGTCATTCGCCGAGCCTGACCAGGGCCGGGATCGCCGCCGCGATCGCCTGCCGCTCCGCCGGCGACAGGTGGTCCAGCCGGCGCGCCAGCCAGTCGGTCCGCTGCCGCCGCAGCGCCTCGGCCCGGCGGACGCCTTCCTCGGTCGCGACCAGGCCGGAGCGGCGGCGGTCCTCCGGGTCCGGCGGGGTGCGGGCGACCAGCCCGGCCGCCTCCAGCTGCTTGACGTGGCCGCTGACGGTCGGGCCGCGCAGCCCCTCGATCTCGGCCAGGGCGCCGACGCCGATGCCGGGGGACTTGATGATCAGGACCAGCAGCAGGTTCTGCAGCGGCGAGATGTCCCCGTCCTGGGTCTCGCGCCGTATCCGCCGGTACAGCCGCGCCAGCGCCGGGCGCATTGCCTCGGCCAGGATGTCGGAGGCACCGGACGGCGCCGGATCCGTGGAAGCCATGGCTGTGTCCCGGATATATAGATAGGTTGCCTATCTATATATCCGGGCCAGGACGCCTGCAATGATCCAGGCGCCGCGGCGCGTCAGCGCGGCGGTTCGCTCAGCTCCAGCCGATTGCCGGCCGGGTCGCGGGTGAACAGGCGGCGGTAGCCGACGGGCGGCCGCGGGTCGTCCTCGATCGGCGCCCCGGCGGCGCGCAGCCGGGTCTCGGCCGCATCCAGATCGGCGGCGATCAGGCAGAGATGGCGGTCCGCCGCCAGCTGCTCGGCGCGGCCCGGCGCGTCCGGCGACAGGTGGATCTCGGCGGCGCCGACCCGCAACCAGGCGCCCTGGCTGCGTCGGCCCTGCGGTTTCGGCAGGGCCTCCAGCCCCAGCGTCTCGACATAGAAGCGCACCGTCTCGGCCTCCAGCTCGGCCGGGAAGGTCAGGTTGACATGGTGCAGGGCGAGGATGGCCATCCGCCGCCCTAGTTGCCGGGCCGCCCCAGCAACTGGGCGAAGGCGGCCAGCACGGTGGCGTAGACGTCGCGCTTGAACGGCACGATCTCGGCCAGCACCCGGTCCGGTGGCGACCAGCGCCAGGCGTCGAACTCCGGATGCTCGGTCTCGAGGTCGATGTCGCGGTCCTCGCCCAGGAAGCGCAGCGCCACCCAGCGCTGCTCCTGGCCGCGGTAGCGACCGCCCCAGACCTTGCCGACCAGATGGTCCGGCAGGTCGTAGCGCACCGTCTCCGGCGCCTCGGCCAGGAATTCGGCCCGGTCCGTGCCGATCTCCTCCTTCAGCTCGCGGAAGGCGGCCTCGCGCACCGTCTCGCCCTTGTCGATGCCGCCCTGCGGCATCTGCCAGCCATCGGGTGTGTCGCGGCGGCGCGCCACGAAGACGCGGCCGTCGCGGTCCAGCAGCATGATGCCGACGCAGGGCCGGTAGGGCAGGGAGTCCCTTGGTTTGTCTGGCGTCGGCATGGCGCGGCGGCTCAGCCCGCCTGCCCCTTCTGGAACAGCGCCAGGCCGCGCAGCAGGTCGAGCGCCCGCGACAGCTGGTAGTCGACATCCGCCGGCTTGTTCGCGTCGGCCGCGCCGTCGGACGGCGGCGACGCCGCCTTGTCCTCGCCCGGGGTGGCGGGCTTGTCGGTCTGGGCGCCACCGCCAGCCGGCGGCGTCGTCGGCGCCGTCTGGTCGGCGCCGCCCTGGCCCGGCACGGTCTCCTTGTTGTCGTTGTTCAGCGCGCCCTTCAGGTCGGCCTCCCGATAGCCGCGCATCTGCGCGATCTCCTCGATCCGGGCCTGCTGCACCTCGATGTCCGGGGTGATGCCGAGCTGTTGGATCGACCGGCCGGACGGGGTGTAGTAGCGCGCCGTGGTCAGCCGCATCGCGCCATGGCCCGGCAGCGGGATGATGGTCTGGACCGAGCCCTTGCCGAAGCTCTGCGTCCCCATCAGCACGGCGCGGTGGTGGTCCTGCAGCGCGCCGGCCACGATCTCCGACGCCGAGGCCGAGCCGCCATTGATCAGCACCACCAGCGGCAGGCCGTCGGCCAGGTCGCCCGGGGTGGCGTTGTAGCGCTGCGCCTGGTCGGCCTTGCGCGACCGGGTCGAGACGATCTCGCCCTTGTCGATGAACGCGTCGGACACAGCGATCGCCTGGTCCAGCAGGCCGCCCGGGTCGTTGCGCAGGTCGAGGACATAGCCCTGCAGCTTGTCGCCGAGCTTTTTCTTGATGTCGGCGATGCCGCGCTTCAGCCCGTCCTCGGTGCGCTCGGTGAAGCTGGTGATGCGGATGTAGCCGATGTCGCCTTCGGTCCGCCAGCGCACCGATTCCACCGGGATGGTGGCGCGCGCCAGGGTCAGGTCGAAGGGTTCGGTGTCGCCGCGGCGGACGGTGATGACGATGTTGCTGCCCACCGGGCCGCGCATCTTATCGACCGCCTCGTTGAGGCTCATGTTGACGATCGGCTTGCCGTCGATGGCGATGATCAGGTCGCCGGCCTGGACCCCGGCCTTGGCGGCGGGGGTGTCGTCGATCGGCGACACCACCTTCACCACCCCGTTCTCCATCGTCACCTCGATGCCGAGGCCGCCGAAGCTGCCGCGGGTCTGGGACTGCATGTCCTGGAACTCGTCGGAGTTCAGGAAGTTGGAGTGCGGGTCCAGCGAGGTCAGCATGCCGTTGATCGCGGATTCGATCAGCTGCTTGTCGCTGACCTGCTCGACATATTCCGCGCGCACCCGCTCGAACACCTCGCCGAACAGGTCGAGCTGCTTGTAGGTGTCGGTGGCGTCGCTGCTGGTCGCGGCCTTGTCGGGGACCTTGTCCTGCGCCCAGCCCTGGAAGGTCAGGGTGTGCCCGCCGACGAAGGCCAGGCCCATCAGGGCCCCGATGGCAACGGCGTTCAGGTGCTTCTTCATGCTTGCCCTCGCTGGCGGCGGGTCGCCAGGCGCTCGAGTCAATCGGCCGGCCGGCCGTCTCCGGATCCGGAGGGGCGGCTGGCCAGGGTGGACGCCCATCGATGATATCTGCCGGGTTTCGGCGGGATCAAGTTACCTGACGTCCACTTTTGCAGTTTCGCGTCACCTTGCCGCCCTGATTGCGGTATTCAGGCGGCGTCGATGAGGCTGCGCCCGGTCATCTGCTCCGGTTGCGCCAGCCCCATCAGCTGCAGCAGGGTCGGCGCCACATCGGCCAGCCTGCCGTCATGCAGGCTGCGGCGCGGCTCCGGCGCGTTGACCAGGATCACCGGCACCTTGTTCAGCGTGTGCGCGGTGTGCGGGCCGCCGGTGGTGGGATCGCGCATCAGCTCGGCATTGCCGTGGTCGGCGGTGACGATCATGGCGCCGCCCTGGCGCCGGACGGCGGCCTCGACCTTGCCGAGGCAGGTGTCGACCGTCTCGCAGGCCTTGATCGCCGCCGCCAGGATGCCGGTGTGGCCGACCATGTCCGGGTTGGCGAAATTGACCACCACCAGGTCGTATTTGCCGCTGTCGATGGCCGCCACCAGCTTGTCGCACACCTCCGGCGCCGACATCTCGGGCTGCAGGTCGTAGGTCGCGACCTTTGGGGAGGGGACCAGGATGCGGTCCTCGCCGGGAAATTGCTTCTCCTCGCCGCCGTTGAAGAAGAAGGTCACGTGCGGGTACTTCTCGGTCTCGGCGGTGCGCAGCTGGGTCCTGCCGGCCTCCGCCACCACCTGGCCCAGACCCTTGTCGATCGATTTCGGCGGGAAGATCGCCGACATGAAGCGGTTCAGCAGGTCGGAATACTCGACCAGGCCGCAGGCATCGGCGAAGCGGATCGGGGTGCGGGCGAAGCCGTCGAAGGCCGGGTCCAGCAGCGCCTGCAGGATCTCGCGCACCCGGTCGGCCCGGAAATTGGCGCACAGCACGCCGTCGCCGTCCTTCATGCCGGCATAGTCGCCGATCACGCTCGGCAGGATGAACTCGTCGCCGGTGTCGGCCTTGTAGGCGGCCTCGATCGCGGCGACCGGGTCCGGCGCCGCCTCGCCCTTGGCCTCGGCGACGGCCCGGTAGGCCTTCTCGACCCGCTCCCAGCGCTTGTCGCGGTCCATGGCGTAGTAGCGGCCGTCGACCGTGGCGACGCGGGCGTTCGGCAGCCCGCCGATATCCTTCAGGAAGCGGCGCAGATAATCGGCGCCGGCGCGGGGCGGGGTGTCGCGGCCGTCGGTGTAGGTGTGGACGGCGACCGGCACGCCGGCCTCGGCGACGATCTTGGCCAGCGCCGCGATCTGGTCCTGATGGGCATGCACGCCGCCGGGCGACAGCAGGCCCATCAGGTGGCAGGTGCCGCCGGAGGCCTTCAGCGCCTCGATGTGCTGGCGCAGCGCCTTGGCCTTGGCCAGCGAGCCGTCGGCGATGGCGTTGAAGATCATCTGCAGGTCCTGGAACACCACCCGGCCGGCGCCGAGATTCATGTGCCCGACCTCGGAATTGCCGATCTGGCCATGCGGCAGGCCGACGGCCTCCTCGCTGGCCTGCAGGAAGGCGTGCGGCTCCGCGGCCCACAGCCGGTCGAAATTCGGCGTCTCGGCCAGGCGCACGGCGTTGTCCGCCTCCTCCTCGCGCCAGCCCCAGCCGTCGAGGACGCACAGGACGACGGGGCGGGGTGGGGTCACTGCGCTCATCGCATGTCCTTTCTCGGAATCCAGCCTTCATGTATCGATTGGCGCCGCCGGGGCAAGGGCGTTTCGCCCCGGCAGCGCGGAACGGAGGCGGCATGGCGACGTTCGATACCCGATGGTTCCCGGCGGCCCTGCTCCTCGTGGGCTGTGCCGGTCCCGTGGTCGGTGCCGCCTATGACACCAAGGACCCGGTCGACCGCTGGCAGGCGGCGCTGCGGGCCAACGCCGCGCGCTATGTCTGCGGCGCGGCGCTGGAGGAGGGGCGGGAGGCCCGGCTGTCCGACGCCATGGTCGAGGCCCAGCGCCAGGCGACCGAAGCGCTGGCCAAGCGGGAGGACACGGTGCCGACCGATCCGGAGGTGCTGGGCGACATCGCGTCCCGCCGCACGCAGCAGGAGCGGGTGGTGCGCGATGCGGTCGCAGAGCGCGGCTGCTCCGATCCGCAGATCATGGATCTGATCGCCCTCGCCGAACGTTTGTCCGCCGGTCAGGGCTGACCCGGCCTGGAACGACAACGGAGAACCGGATGCGCATCGCGCGCTTTGCATCGGTCGCGGCGGTCGCGGCTCTTGCCCTCGGGGCCTGCGTGCCGCAGCAGCCCTATTACGACCCCGAGCCGGCGCCGGTCTCGCCGCAGCCGGGCTATGCCGGCGATGCGCTGCAGCGCTACGACGCCATGGTCCGGGCCGAGGCCGCGGCGCGGTCCTGCCGGGTGCGGCTCGACCCGCAGCAGGAGCAGCGCTTCGGGGAGGTGCTGTCGCAGGCGGAATCCGATGCGGCGGGGCAGCTCGCCGGCGCCTCGGGCGCGCCTGGCGGCGAGTCCGCGGTGTGGCAGGAGCTCGGCTCCCGCCGCGCGGCGAATGAGCGCGACGCCGCCAGCCTGGCCCGCCAGCGCGGCTGCCGCTCCGGCCCGGTCGAGGAGTTGATCGGCAGCTACCGCAACTTCGCGGCGACCGGCTGACGGCACCGCCTCGGCGTGCCTCAGGGCCCGAACAGGACCTGGAACATGATCCGTCCGGGAACGGCGAAGGCCACGATCAAGGGGATGCCGAGGGCGAGATAGGCGATCCTCCGCATGATCCGGCGGTGACGCTCGACGTCGTGCCGCCGGGCGGCGGTGACCGCCTGCCATAGGCTGGCCAGGGTGAGGACGGCCAGGAGGTGAAGCCAGCTCACCGGCCCGACATGCGGCGGGATTGGGCGGTCCAGGATGAAGAAGGCGCTGATGCAGACGCCGACGACCGCCGCGGTCCAGATCCAGCCCATGGCGCGGTGGCGCGGCGTTCCCTTCGGCAGGATCAGCTGCAGCGGCGCCAAGATGACGGCGATGCAGACCGCGGCGACGTGCAGCTGGATGGCGAGTGGAGCGTCCAGCAGCGGTGCAAGCGACATGGCCTTCCGCCCCCTCTCGTCACGCCCTCAGGCCCGATGATACGGATGGCCGCTCAGGATGGTCTGGGCGCGGTAGATCTGCTCCGCCAGCATCGTCCGGGCCAGCATGTGCGGCCAGGTCAGGCGGCCGAAGGACAGCAGCAGCTCGGCGCGGTCGCGCACCGCATCGTCATGGCCGTCGGCGCCGCCGATCAGGAAGGCCGCCTCGGCGCGGCCCTCGTCGCGCCAGCGGCCGAGCAGGCGGGCGAAGCCGGCGCTGTCGAGGTCGCGGCCACGCTCGTCCAGCGCCACCACGGCGGCCCCGGCCGGCACCGCGGCCAGCAGCAGCGCGGCTTCCTCGCGCTTCAATGCGAAGCCGGACAGGCCCTTGCGGGCCTCGACCTCACGCAGGGTCAACGGCCAGACGGAGCGGCCGGCATAGTCGTCGAACAGGTCGCGCAACGGCCCCGTGCGGGCGCGGCCGACCGCGGCAATGGTCAGCCGCATCGCGGAGCCGTCGGGACCGGCTCAGGCGGTGCCGATGCGGCTCACCCGCTCGGCGTCGTCGTCCCACATCTTCTCGAGGGCGTAGAAATCGCGCACCTCGGGGCGGAACAGATGGACGACCACGTCGCCGGCGTCGATCAGCACCCAGTCGCCGCGCGCCTGACCCTCGATCTGGATCGGGCCGGGCGCCAGCGGCTTCAGCTTCTCCAGCAGATGGTCGGCCATGGCGGCGACCTGGCGCGAGGAGCGGCCGGTGGCGATGATCAGGCTGTCGGCGATGGAGGACCGGCCGGTCAGGTCGATCACGACCATATCCTCGGCCTTGTCGTCGTCGAGCGACGTCAGAGCAGTCTCGAGCAGAGGCCGGGCAAGGCTGGCGGCGAGACCCGGCGGCAGACGCCCGGCTTCGGCCCGGGGCGTCACGGTGTTCGGTCGTATGGCGGTCACCTCATGGTTGTGCGGCTGCACGGCGCTGATGCGCCCCCTTAGACTAACATAGTCATGGCGCGTCTGCGCCATGGGCGTCGACGGGGCTGGGGCGAGGCGACCGCGCGGCTCTCAGCGCCGTGGCCGAGGCCGGATGACGCTTCGCCAGGAAGAACACCCAGGCCGGTGCGGCCGTTCCGGCCAGTGCCCGGGTGTGATCCTGGTCGATCCGCGCCCGCGCGAACCGCTGCGCCGCCAATCCCGACAACGCTCTTAGAGAATAGGTAGGCCGGTCGTAGACGGCAACCGGCACGGTCTGGAAGATTTTCGCCCAGCGCTGCCAGTGGCGGATCTGCGCCAGGTTGTCGGCGCCCATCAGCCAGACGAACTCGGTCCGCGGGAAGCGGGCGGTCAGCGCCCGCAGCGTGTCGGCGGTGTAGCGGGTGCCGAGCTCGGCCTCGATGCCGGTGACGACGATGCGGGGGTGGCGGGCGGCGCGCCGGGCGGAGTCGATCCGCTCGGCGAAGGGCGCCATGCCGTCGGCCGGTTTCAGCGGGTTCTGCGGCGACACCAGCCACCACACGGCGTCCAGGCCCAGACGCTTCATCGCCTCCAGGCTGATGTGCCGGTGCCCGTCATGGGCCGGGTTGAACGACCCGCCGAGCAGCCCGACGCGGCAGCCGTCCCAGATCCGGCCATGCCGGGGATTGGGCGGAGTCAGCACGACGCGAACCTGCCTGAGGAATGAGCTGCGGCTGCATCATCCGTCCGGAGTGTGGATGGCAAGGGCATTGCTGATGGGTGCAATCGAGGGGGATCCCGCCGGCCGTCAGGGCCGGGTCTGGCCGGTGCCGCGGACGAGGTATTTGTAGCTCGTCAGCTGCTCGGTGCCGACCGGGCCGCGGGCGTGCAGCCGGCCGGTGGCGATGCCGATCTCGGTGCCCATGCCGAATTCGCCGCCATCGGCGAACTGGGTCGAGGCGTTGACCAGCACGATGGCGCTGTCGACCCGGGCCAGGAAGGCCTCGGTCGCGGCCTCGTCGGCGGTGACGATGCTGTCGGTGTGGTGGCTGCCGTGCAGGTTGACGTGCTCGATCGCGGCGTCCAGCCCGTCCACCGTCTTCACCGACAGGATGGCGTCGAGATACTCGGTGTCCCAGTCGTCGTCGGAGGCGGCGAGGACGCGCGGGTCGATCGCCTGGACCACGGTGTCGCCGCGGATCTCGCAGCCGGCCTCGATCAGGTCGTCCAGGATCGACCGCAGCATCGACCCGGCGACGCTGCGGTCGACCAGCAGCGTCTCGGTCGCGCCGCACACGCCGGTGCGCCGCATCTTGGCGTTGTAGACGACGCGCCGCGCCATCTCCGGGTCGGCCGCCTCGTGCACATAGGTGTGGCAGATGCCGTCCAGGTGCCACAGCACCGGGATCCGGCTGTCCGCCGCCACCCGGGCGGTCAGCGACTTGCCGCCGCGCGGGATGACGACGTCGACGAACTCGGTCAGGCCCAGCAGCTCACCGACCGCGGCGCGGTCACGAGTCGGCACCAGCTGCACCGCGCTGCGCGGCAGCCCGGCCTTCTTCAGCCCGTGCCCGACCGCGGCGGCGATGGCGGTGGAGCTGCGGAAGCTCTCCGACCCGCAGCGCAGGATGCAGGCGTTGCCGGATTTCAGGCACAGCGCGGCGGCATCGGCGGTGACGTTGGGCCGGCTCTCGAAGATCACGCCGATCACGCCGAGGGGCACCCGCACGCGCTGGATGCGCAGCCCGTTCGGCTGGGTCCAGTCGGCCAGCACCGTGCCGATCGGGTCGGGCAGGGCGGCCACGGCCTCCAGCCCCCGGGCGATCGCCTCGATCCGCGCCTCGTCCAGCGCCAGCCGGTCGAGGAAGGACCCGGCGACGCCGTTCCGCCGCGCCTCCGCCATGTCCTCGGCATTGGCCGCCAGGATCAGGTCGCGGTCGTCGCGGATCGCCGTCGCCGCCGCCGCCAGAGCCGCGTCCTTCTGCGGTCGCGGCGCCAGGGCCAGCGCGGCAGCGGCGCTGCGCGCGGCGGCGCCCAGGCGGCGCATCAACTCGGCGGTGCTCTCGGTGTCGGCGTCGAACAGGGCGGTCATCGTGCAGGCTTCCAAGGTCGATGCGGCAGCCTAGCGCAGAGTTCCGCCGGTTTCACTGCGCTTCGGCCGCAGGGACGTCATGTCCGTCCTGGCTGCGGTCCTCGGCCGGTCCGCGAATCTCGGCCAGGTTCAGGGCGGTGTTGATCACCCCGATATGGCTGAAGGCCTGCGGGAAATTGCCGAGCTGGCGTCGCGCGATCGGGTCGTACTCCTCCGCCAGCAGCCCGACATCGTTGGCCAGGCCCAGCAGGCGTTCGTACAGCACGGTGGCGCGGTCGACGGCGCCGATCATGGCCAGCGCATCGGCCAGCCAGAAGCTGCAGACCAGGAAGGTGCCCTCCTCGCCGGCCAGGCCGTCGACCCCCGAAACCGTCTCGTAGCGTCGGGCCAGGCCGTCGACGGTCAGCTCGCGCTCGATCGCCTCGACCGTGCCGATCACCCGCGGGTCGTCCGGCGGCAGGAAGCCCACCATCGGGATCTGCAGCAGCGCCGCATCCAGCAGATCGGAGCCGTAGGACTGGGTGAAGCTGTTGCGCTTCTCGGAGAAGCCCTTGGCGCAGATCTCGGCATGGATGCGGTCGCGCAAGGCCCGCCAGACCTTGACCGGCCCCTCCAGCCCGAACTGCTCGACCGCCTTGATCGAGCGGTCGAAGGCGACCCAGGCCATCACCTTGCTGTGCACGAAATGCCGCCGGGCCCCGCGGATCTCCCACAGCCCCTCATCCGGCTTGTCCCAGATCTTCTCGAGATAGCCGAGCAGCACCCGCTGCACCCGCCAGGCGTCGTGCGGATGGGTCAGGTGCTTCTTGCGGGCGACATGGATGGCGTCCAGCAGCTCGCCATAGACGTCGAGCTGCAGCTGGGCATGAGCGCCGTTGCCGATCCGCACCGGCTTGCTGCCCTCGTAGCCGGCCAGCCACGGGATCTCCAGCTCGGTCAGCCGGCGCTCGCCGCCCAGCCCGTACATGATCTGCAGCTGCTCCGGCCGCCCCGCCGCGGCCCGACGCAGCCAGTCGCGCCAGGACGCCGCCTCCTCGGTGAAGCCGGCGCCGAGCAGGGCGTAGAGGGTCAGGGTCGCGTCGCGGATCCAGCAGTAGCGGTAGTCCCAGTTGCGCTCGCCGCCGATCTCCTCGGGCAGCGAGGTGGTGGCCGCGGCGACGATGCCGCCGGTCGGCGCATAGGTCAGGGCCTTGAGGGTGAGGGCGGAGCGCAGCACCGCCTCGCGGTAGGGCCCCTCATAGGTGCAGTGATGGGCCCAGCCGTGCCACCAGGTCTCGGTGTCGGTCAGCGACCGGAACGGGTCGATCGCGCCCGGCTCGGGCATGTGCGACGGGTACCAGGTCAGGATGAAGGGCACCCGCTCGCCGGCCTCGACGGTGAAGTCGCCGACCGTCTTCATCGATTCGCCGTGCAGCGGGATCGGCGACCGGAAGCGCAGCGCGTCGGGCCCGGCGATGGCGACGATGCCGTCCGGCCGGTGCCGCACCCAGGGCACGATGCGGCCGTAGTCGAAGCGGAACGCCGCCTCCATCCGCATCGGCACGCTGCCGCTGCGGCCCTCGACCAGCCGGACGATCGAGATCTCGTCCTCGCGGTGCGGGAAGGGCATGAAGTCGATCAGCGCGACGGTGCCGGCCTCGGTCTCGAACTCGGTCTCCAGCACCAGCGTGTTGTCGCGGTAGCGCCGGCGGGTGTGGGCGGCGGTGTGGCTCTCCGGCGCGATCTGCCAATGGCCGTTCTCGGTGTCGCCCAGCAGGCGGGCGAAGCAGGCGTCGGAATCGAAGCGCGGCAGGCACAGCCAGTCGATCGAGCCGTCGCGGCCGACCAGCGCGGTGGTGCGGCAGTTGCCGATGATGGCGTAGTCCTCGATCCGCCCGGCCGGGCCCTTGAAGCGCCCCTCGGCGCGCACCCGCGGCTGCTTGCCGGTGGCCCGCCCCTCGGTGCCGTCGACGTCCGGGGTGGGGACTGCGTCCGGGTGCCCTGTCAGTGACGCCATATTGGTCTCCGCTGTGTCGTCATGCCGGGGAAGGTGGGAAGAGCCGGTTTGTTCCGCTGCGCTGATAGCTTACACCGCGACGGAACGCCGCGCGCCCGGCCACGGCGATCGATCCGATCACCATAGCGGTCCCGATCGCGATGTCGAATAATGCGCCGCCCGACTCCTTGCGTCGGACGCGCAGCCGCCTTTCGGTTATTGCAATCTTTGATGTTGTCTTCTCAGGAACGGGCCCCAATCTTCTGATTATGAAGGCGTTGCGCATCCTGGCTGTGGTCATGGCCGTTCTCGCGACGCCGTGCGGGACCCTCTCGGCGGCGGATGCGCCGATTCGTCTCGACGCGCTGCTCGACCAGCTCCGGACCGCCGAAGATCTGGCGGAGGCGCAGTGGCTGGAGCGGCAGATCTGGACCCGGTGGCTGAGCTACGAAGGGGCCGACCCGCTGGTGCCGGACCTGCTGCGGCGCGGCAACGCCGCCCTCCAGCAGCGCGACTATGCGCTGGCCGAAGCCGCCTTCACCGCGGTGGTGGAGCGGGCGCCGGATTTCGCCGAGGGCTGGGACCGCCGCGCGGTGGTGCGCTTCCTGCGCGGCGATTGCGACGGCGCGGTCCGGGACATCGACCGCACCCTGGTGCTGGAGCCGCGGCATTTCGGGGCGCTGTTCGGCCTCGGCCTGTGCCGGATCGTGCAGGGTGACCATCAGGCCGCGCTGGACGCCTTCGAACGGGTGCTGGCGCTGGACCCGCACTACGCGCCGGCCCGGAGCCAGGCGGCGCTGATGCGCAAATATCTCGCCGGCTACCCGCTCTGATCCGGTTCGCCTCTTGCCGAGCGGCCGGGCCGGACCGATCTTCATCCCATGCGCCGCATCCTCGTCCTGCTGCTGCCGATTCTGCTGTTCGTCCTGGCCGGCCCGGCCGTGGCCCAGGACCGGGCGGCGCAGCTGGATGCGCTGTTCGACAGGCTGAAGACGGTGGCGCCGGAGGACGAGCCGGCGCTGCAGACCCAGATCTGGCGGCTCTGGTTCGCCTATGACGGCACGGACCCGGACGTCCCGGGATTGCTGGAGCGCGGCAACACCGCGATGGCAAAGGACGACTACACCGTGGCCGAGGCCGCCTTCACCGCGGTGATCGAGAGCGACCCGGCCTATGCCGAGGGCTGGAACCGGCGGGCCACGGTGCGCTATCTGCGCGGCAACATTCAGGGCTCGATCGCCGACATCGACCAGGTGCTGGCGCGCGAGCCCCGCCATTTCGGCGCGCTGTCGGGACTCGGCCTGTGCCGGATCAAGCTCGGCGATATCCAGGGGGCGATCGATGCCTATCAGCGCGTCCTGGTCATAGACCCGCAGATGGCCACCGCCCACACCCAGATCGAGCGGCTGAAGAAGCTCCAGGCCGGGGACCCGATCTAAGCGGTCTCCGCGAGCATGTCGAGGACGGGACAGGCCGGCGACACCCGTCCGGAGCACTTCTCCACCGTGCGCGACAGGATGCCCTCCAGCCTGCGGAGGTCGGCGATCTTGGCGCGGACCTCGTCGAGATGCGCCAGGGTCAGGACCCTGACCTCGGCGCAGGAGGCGTGCCCCGGTTCAGCCAGGGCCAGCAGCGCCCGGATCTCCTCGATGCCGAAGCCGAGCTCCCGCGCCCTGCGGATGAACGACAGGCGCCGCACATGGTGGAGGTCGTAGCTCCGATATCCGCTTCCGGTCCGGGCCGGCTGCGGCATCAGGCCGATGCGCTCGTAGTAGCGCACGGTCTCCAGATGGATCCCCGCCGCGGCCGCCAGCTTCCCGACCGTCAGCCCCTTCGTCGACACCATCGCGATCCTGCTTGAGTCCGTAGTGGCTACGGGGTTCATGATGCGCTTGTCCGGCGAGGAATGCGACCTTCGCTGAGGCTGAGGTGGCCGACATGATCCAAATGACGTCTACCCTCACCTGTCCGCGCTGTGGCCACCGGGCCACCGAAACCATGCCCACCGATTCCTGCCAGTTCTTTTACGACTGCAGGGGTTGCGGGGCCGTGCTCAGGCCAAAGCCCGGGGATTGCTGTGTGTTCTGCTCCTACGGCACGGCGCCTTGCCCGCCGGTCCAGGAGGCGCGGATGGGCGGCGGGGTCTCCTGCTGCGGGGGCGGACATGGTTGAGGACTGCCAAACCTGTTTCGAGACGCCGGCCGGAGACTGGGCCGGCGACTGGCGCAGCCTGACTCTGTTCTGGGGACTTCCCTTCGCGGCGATGCTCGCCGGTTGGCTCCTGGTGGATCCGGGGCCTCGCACGGCTCTCTGGGGCGCGATGCTGGTCTGGATGGGTGGTGCCTGCCTCGCCAATGCGCGCCGATGTGGTCGCACCCATTGCCGGTTCACCGGTCCGTTCTTCCTGGTGATGGCCCTGCTGGTCGCGGCCTACGGGATGGGCGCACTGCCGATCGGCCCATGGGGCTGGGCCATCCTCGTCGGCGTCACGCTCATCGGCAACGCCGTCCTGTGGTGGGGAAGCGAGCGGTTGCTGGGCCGGCTCGTTCGGTGAGGTGACATTGCAGCGCCCATGGCCGCCGGCCGGGCCAGCCGCGCGACGATCCGACGCGACCGGGTTCAACCGGACGCTGGTGCCCCCATATCATGAGGGGTTCCTGCCGCATCGGGAGGTCGAGCGCCGCCATGTCGATCCGCCCCATCTTCGGCGACGGGCATATCCGGACCCGCGAAGACACGACGGTCCAGCTGCACCAGGCCTCCTGGTTCGGCTCCAGGGTGCTGTTCGATCACCGGCGCTGGGTGTGCCGCGAGGTGGAGATGCGCTGGACCGCGCCGCGGCACCTCCTGGTGCTGACCGCTGCCGGCCGGACCGCCGGCACCCGCGTCCAGGCCGAGGGCCGGCTCCTGTTCGACGGTCCTGACCGGCCCGGTGTCTTCACCTTCGTCCCGGCCGGCGCGGAGCGCACCGGCGTCTACCGCGGCGCCGACCTCCGTTACTCCGCCCTGTGGATCGACCCTGCCTGGGATCGCGCCGACCGCCTGGCCGACCTGCCGATCCTGGTGAACCGCAGCGACGCCGTGATCGGCACGCTGATCGGCGCGCTGCAGGCCGAGATCGCGCTCGGCTGCCGACCCGACGCCGCCTATGTCGAGCATCTGGTGGCCCTGCTCGGGTTCCGGCTGGCGGCGCTGGACCACGCCCTGCCGCCGGCGTCGCGGCACGGGCGGCTCGGCCGCCGCACCCTGGCGCGGGTCCGGGAGTATGTCGATTCCAACATCGCCGATGACATCTCGCTGACCGAGATGGCCGAGGCCGCCGGCATGGGCGCGGACAGCTTCGCCCGCCGCTTCAAGGCCACGACCGGCACGGCTCCCTATGCCTTCGTGCTGGAGGAGCGGATCCGCCGGGCCGAGGCGCTGCTCGCCGACGCCGCCCTGCCGATCGGGACCATCGCCATCCGCCTCGGCTTCTCGAGCCAGAGCCACTTCACCGCCACCTTCCGGCGCCTCCGCGGCACCAGCCCGCGGGCCCACCGGATGCGGATTCTTCCCGAAACCTGACAGTCCGGCCGGTTTCCTGACAGCGGCCCGGCGCGGGCGCCCCCACCTCCCCGTCATCGACGAGAACCGGCCCCGGCCGCCTCGTCCCGCAGACGGGGATGCTCCATGGCCGCAGCTGACGGCAACGCCGGACCGACGCGCCGTTCCGTGCTGGAGGCCGGCGCCGCAGCCAGCCTGGTCTTCACCGCCGCCACGCCCGCCGCGGCGCAGCAGCCCGCGCCGATCCGGACGGCGGCGGTGCGGCTCTCGATCAACGGGCAGGAGCGTGCGGTCGAGCTGGACACGCGGACGACGCTGCTCGACGCGCTGCGCAACACGCTCGACCTCACCGGGTCGAAGAAGGGCTGCGACCACGGCCAGTGCGGCGCCTGCACGGTGCTGGTGAACGGCCGGCGGATCAATGCCTGCCTGACCCTCGCGGTGATGCATGAGGGCGACGAGATCACCACCATCGAGGGCCTGGCGAACGGCGACACGCTGCACCCGATGCAGGCCGCCTTCGTCGCCCGCGACGCGTTCCAGTGCGGCTACTGTACGCCCGGGCAGATCTGTTCCGCCGTCGGCATGCTGGGCGAGGCCGCGGCCGGCTGGCCGAGCCATGCCACCGCCGACGGCGCCGCCTTCGCCGAGCTCAGCGATGCCGAGATCCGCGAGCGCATGAGCGGCAACATCTGCCGCTGCGCCGCCTACCCCAACATCGTCGCGGCGATCCGCGACGTGGCGGAGGCCTGACCGATGCAGCCCTTCACCTATGAGCGCGCGGTCCACGTGCAGGGAGCGGCCGCGGCGGTGGCGTCCCGGCCCGGGGCCCGCTTCATCGCCGGCGGCACCAACCTGCTCGACCTGATGAAGCTGGGGGTCGAGCGGCCGACCCATCTGGTCGACATCAGCCGGTTGCCGCTCGACCGGATCGAGCCGACGCCGGAGGGCGGCCTGCGCATCGGATCGCAGCTCCGCAACAGCGATCTCGCCGCCGACCCGATGGTGCGGCAGCGCTATCCGGTGCTGGCCCAGGCGCTGCTGGCGGGGGCGTCGGGGCAGATCCGCAACAAGGCCTCGACCGGCGGCAACCTGCTGCAACGCACCCGCTGCCCGTATTTCCAGGACCTCGCGCTGCCCTGCAACAAGCGCAGCCCGGGCTCCGGCTGCGCCGCGCTGGACGGTTTCAACCGCATGCACGCGGTGCTCGGGGCCGGCGATGACTGCATCGCCGTCCATCCCTCCGACATGGCGGTGGCCATGGCCGCGCTCGACGCCCGGGTCGAAACCATCCGGCCCGACGGCGGGATGCGCGCGATCCCGGTCGGCGGGCTGCACCGGCCGGCCGGCACCACCCCGGATGTCGAGACCGCGCTCGGCCCCGGCGAGATGATCACGGCGGTGGTCCTGCCCCCACCGCCACCGGGCCGGCAGCTCTACCGAAAGGTGCGGGACCGGGCCTCCTATGCCTTCGCCCTGGTCTCGGTCGCCGCCATCGTCGAGGCCGAGGGCGGCCACATCCGCAGCGCCCGTATCGCCCTGGGCGGCGTGGCCCCGAAGCCCTGGCGCGCCGAGGAGGCGGAGCGGGTGCTGGCCGGCGCCGCCGCGGCGGACGACAGCTACCGCGACGCCGCCGCAGCCGCCCTGGCCGATGCGCGAGGGCGCCCCGGCAACGCATTCAAGATCCAGTTGGCCCAACGGACGCTGCGGCACACTCTGGCCGCGGCCGTCGTGCACGCGTGAGGGAGCGATGGCGAATGACAGCGCCGTGATCGGCAAGCCGGTCGACCGGGTCGACGGCCCCCTCAAGGTCACCGGGCGGGCGACCTACGCCTATGAGCATGTGCCGGACGAGGCGCCGGCCTATGGCGTCATCCTCGGTGCCGCCATCGCCCGCGGGCGGATCGCCGCGATCGACACGGCGGAGGCGGAGCGGGCGCCGGGCGTGCTGCATGTGATGACGCATCGCAACGCGCCACCCCAGGCCGCCTTCGGCCCGCCGGTCACGCCGACCGTGCCGGAGGTGTTCACCCGCGCCCGACCGATGCTCGCCGACGACCGGGTGCGCTTCCATGACGAGCCGGTGGCACTGGTGGTGGCCGAGAGCTTCGAGGCCGCCCGCGCCGCCGCCGGCCTGATCCGGGTCCGCTATGAGGAGGAGGTCGGCGCCTTCGATCTTGCCGGCCGCCTGGCCGAGGCCTATGCGCCGCCGCGGACCAATGCCGGGATGCAGACCGACAGCGCCATCGGTGATTTCGAAGGCGCCTTCGCTGCCGCGCCGGTCAAGGTCGAGGCCCTCTACCGGACGCCCTATGAGCACCACAACCCGATGGAGCCGCACGCCACGCTGGCCGAATGGTCCGGCGACATGGTGACGATCCGCACCGGGGCCCAGACCCTGGCGAATTTCCGCGCCGGCATCGCCAACACCCTCGGCCTCCCGCCGGAGAATGTCCGGATCGTCAGCCCCTTCACCGGCGGCGGCTTCGGCGCCAAGCTGACGGTGCATGCCGACACGGTGCTGGCCGCCCTGGCCGCGCGCGTGCTGCGGCGCCCGGTCAAGATCGCCCTGACCCGGCAGCAGATGTTCGGCAATGCCGGGCATCGGGCGGAGATGATGCATCTGGTCCGCCTCGGCGCGGACCAGGAGGGGCGGCTGACCGCGCTCGGCCACGACGTCTGCTCGGCCACCTCCCGGGTCGAGGAGTTCTGCGAGCAGACTGCGGTCGTCACCCGGTCGCTCTACGCCGCCCCGAACCGGCTGACCCGGCACCGGCTGGTGCCGGTCGATCTCCGCCGCGGCGAATGGATGCGCGCGCCCGGCGAGGCGCCGGGCCTGATGGCCTTCGAATGCGGCATGGACGAGCTGGCCGAACGGCTCGGCCTCGATCCGATCGAGCTCAGGATCCGCAACGAGCCGGCGCAGGATCCGGAGCGCGGCGTGCCCTTCGCCAGCCGCAACCTGGTCGGCTGCCTGCGCGAGGGCGCGCGCCGCTTCGGCTGGGACCGCCGCAGCGCCGAGCCGGGGCAGGTCCGCGAGGGGCGCAAGCTGATCGGCATGGGTGTGGCGGCGGCGATCCGGGCCAACTACATCGGCGCCGCCGCCGCCCGGGTGGCGATCGACGCCCGCGCCCGGGTGACCGTGCAGCTCGACATGACCGATATCGGCACCGGCACCTACACCATCCTGGCCCAGATCGCGGCCGAGCGGCTCGGCGTGCCGCTGTCGGCGGTGACGGTCGAGCTCGGCGACAGCCGCTTCCCGCGCACCGCGGGATCCGGCGGCTCCTGGGGCGCGGCCAGCTCGGGCTCCGCCGTGCACCAGGCCTGCCTCACCCTGCGCGCGAAGATCGCCGAAGCCGCGGGGGTTGGCGACGGCACGCCGCTGCCCGATCTCCTCGCCCGCATCGCCCCGGACGGGCTCGAGGCCGAGGGGGCGTCGACCCCGATGGCCGCGAACCCGGACTACAAGGCCTACTCGCAGCACTCCCACGGCGCCCAGTTCGCCGAGGTCGCGGTCGACATCGACACCGGCGAGATCCGGCTGCGCCGCATGCTGGCGGTGATCGATGCCGGCCGCCTGCTCAACGCCAAGACCGCGCGGTCGCAGATCATCGGCGGCATGACCTGGGGCCTGGGCGCGGCGCTGATGGAGGAGACGCATCTCGACCCGCGCCACGGCCGCTTCGTCAACCGCGACCTCGCCGAATACCACGTCCCGGTCCATGCCGATGTGCCGGAGCTCGAGGTCGTGTTCCTGGAGCAGCCGGACGAAAAGGCGAACCCGCTCGGCGCCAAGGGGATCGGCGAGCTCGGCGTCTGCGGCGCCGGCGCGGCGGTGGCCAACGCCGTCCACAACGCCACCGGCGTGCGGGTGCGCGACTTCCCGATCACCCTCGACAAGCTGCTGCCCGGCCTGCCCTTGGCGGATGTGTGACCGGCAGGCCCGCTGTTCAGGAAGGCGTCAGCCTCCATATCTCCATATCCTTCGAGGTCGATGCCGAACCAGGAGCAAGCCATGCGTGTCCATGACAGCGATCCCGGCGGCCCGTCTCGGCGCCGTTTCGTACTGGCCTCGGCGGCAACGGCTCTGGGGCTGGTGGCGACGGGCACGCCGCGTCCCGCCGCGGCCCAGCCCGCCGATGCGCCGGCCGCACCCGGAGTGGACTTGAGGAAGGAGGACCCCATGGCGCTGTCTCTGCAGGAGATCTCGGACCGGCTCGAAATCCAGGATCTCCTGACCCGTTACTGCTATGCGGTCGACGATCGCGACTGGGATGCGTATCGCCGTGTCTTCACGCCCGAGGCGGTCATCGACGATACGGTGACCGGTGGGATCAAGAGCGGCGTCGAAGCGCATGTGACCTATCTCGACCGCGCCCTGTCCAAGATCCTGATCTCGCAGCACGCGATCTCGACCGTCCTGGTGGAGGTCCGCGGCGACGAGGCCGCGGCGCGGCTGCACTGCTCATGCCCGATGGTGGTGAACCTCGGCGACGGAAAGACCCAGGTCTTCTTCCAGGGGCTTTGGTATCGCGACAAGCTGACCCGAACCCCGGGCGGCTGGCGCATCAGCGAGCTCGTCGAGGAAGGCTACTGGAACCACAACCTGCCGGCCGGATTCAGGTTCTGACGCGTTGCGACAGCATGGTCAGTGGATGGTGCCGGCCGGCTTGGCGGGGGTGGCGGCGGCCTCGCGGGTCGGGCCGGCCTGGTGATGCACCAGGCGCCAGCCTTCGGGCTCGCGGCTGAACACGTTGGTGGCCGCCAGCCGGTTGTCGCCGATCTTCTCGATGCACAGCACGATGGCGGTGTCGCCGTAGTCCAGCAGCCGTGCCGCCTCGGCGCTGATGCGCGGCGGATCCTTCAGGATCGCCGCCCAGCTCTTCATCACCGCCTCGCGCCCGGCCAGGACCGGCCAGCCCGGATGGATGCAGGCGACCGGCTGGCGGCGCGACCACAGCGCCTCCATCGCCGCTGCGTCACCCTGCGCAAGGGCGGCATAGAAGGCCTGGTTGGCGGCGAGCGGGGAACTGGTCATCGGCGGCCGGTCAATCCTCGATCCAGGCGATGCGCAGCACATTGGTGTTGCCGGGGGTGCCGAAGGGCACGCCGGCCGTGACCACGATGCGCTGCCCGACGCTGCCGAAGCCGTCATGCTTGGCCAAGCGGCAGGCCTTGCCGACCATCTCGGTGAAGTTGCTGACATCCTCGGTGTGCACCGCGTGCACGCCCCAGCACAGCCCCATGCGGCGGGCGGTCTGCAGGTTCGAGGTCAGGCACAGGATCGGCACCTCCGGCCGCTCGCGCGCCGCGCGCAACGTGGTCGAGCCCGAGGTGGTGTAGGTCGCGATCGCCACCGCGCCGATGGTGTGCGCCACCTGGCTCGCCGCGGCGCTGATGGCGTCGGCCGAGGTGTTCTCCGGGTCGTAATGCACCGCGTCGAGGATGGTGCGGTAGATCGGGTCCTTCTCCACCCGCCGGGCGATGCGGTCCATCATCGTCACCGCCTCGACCGGGAACTCGCCCGAGGCGGTCTCGGCTGACAGCATCACCGCATCGGCGCCGTCGAACACCGCGGTGGCGACGTCGGAGGCCTCGGCCCGGGTCGGGGTCGGGGACATGATCATGCTCTCCAGCATCTGGGTCGCCACGATCACCGGCTTGCCGGCCTGGCGCGAGGCGCGGATGATCTGCTTCTGCAGCGACGGCACGTCCTCGGCCGGCATCTCGACGCCCAGGTCGCCGCGGGCGACCATCACCGCGTCGGTCAGCTCGACCAGCTCGTCCAGGTGCTGGATCGCCGCCGGCTTCTCCAGCTTCACGATCACCTGGGCCCGGCCGGCGATCAGCTTGCGCGCCTCGGCGATATCCTCCGGCCGCTGCACGAAGGACAGCGCCACCCAGTCGACGTCGATGTCGAGGGCGAAGCGCAGGTCCTCGCGGTCCTTGTCGGTCAGCGGCGACAGCGGCAGCACCGCGTTCGGCACGTTGACGCCCTTGCGGTCGGACAGGCGCGAGCCGGCCTCGACCACGGTGTCGGCGAAGTCCGGGCCGCAATCGACGACCTTGAGGCGCACCTTGCCGTCGTCCAGCAGCAGGATCTGCTCGGGCTCGAGGACGGCGAAGATCTCCGGGTGCGGCAGGGTCACGCCGGTGGCATCGCCCGGGCGCGGCTGCAGCGACAGGCGGAAGCTCTGGCCTTCGGTCAGCTTGACCGGGCCATCGGCGAAGGTGCCGAGGCGCAGCTTCGGCCCCTGCAGGTCGGCCATCACCGCGATCGGATGGTCGAAGTCCCGCTCGACCTCGCGGATCAGGGCCAGCCGGGCGGCGTGGTCTTCCTGCTTGCCGTGGCTGAAGTTCAGGCGGAAGACGTCGACGCCCGCCTCGAACAGCTTGCGGATCGCCTCGGCCGAACTGGTGGCGGGGCCCAGCGTGGCGACGATCTTGGTCTGGCGCGTGCGGCGGAACGACGGGCGCTTCTTGGGCATGGCTGAACTCCCGGATCACGTGTCGGCGCAGGGCCCGGGCACGACGATCCCCCAGACCCGCCGCGCCGACGGGCGGGAAGAAATCACATCCGCGGCCCTTCGCCAACGTCGAATGTGCGCGGAGATTCGGATATTACGCGGACTTAATATTTCGTCGCGAGCCCGATTTGCGCGGAAATGCCCGGCTTCGGGGCCGGTGTTGCGGGTCAGACACGCACCGTGTTTTCCCGTTGCAGCACCGTCGTCGCGGCCTCCAGGTCGGCCGTCCGGACCAGCAGGTAGTCGGTGTCATAGGTCGAGATCGCGAAGATGCTGATGCCGGCTTCGGCCAAAGGCGTCGCGAGTCGGGCCAGGATGCCGGTCAGGGCGAAGTCGAGCGGGCCCTCGACCTTGAAGCCGCGCCAGCCGCGCTCGGCCTGCGCGTCCGCCGGCACCCGCGCCTCGGGGCACACCACCGACAGCTCGTCGCGGGTGCGGCTGACGGTGACGAAGGGATCGGACCAGTCGATCCAGCCGGGCAGCGCCGCTTCCGCCGGCAGCCGGGCCACCGCCAGCGTCTCCGGCAGCAGGCTCAGGGTGAGGCGGGGCTCGGCCATGGCGGTCACGCCTTCCGGGCCAGCAGGATGCCGGCCAGCACCAGGGCGCCGCCCAGCCCCTGGGCCGGGCCGAGCGGCTCGGCCAGGATGATCCAGGCCAAAGCCGCCGCGGCCACCGGCTGGATCAGCAGGGTGAGGGAGGAGAAGGCCGGCGGCAGCCAGGCCAGCGCATAGGTGATCAGGCTCTGCCCGGCGACCTGCGAGACCCAGGACAGGCCGATCAGCACGGCCCAGCCATAGAGCGTCGGCGGCAGCAGGGTTGGCTCCATCAGCAGCGCCAGCGGCAGCGTCGCCGCGGCGGCGACGGCGCTGGTCCACAGCATGATGGTGGCGACGGAGAAGCGGTCGCGCAGCCGGCCGACCGCCAGGATGTAGCCGCCATAGAATACGGCGGCCAGCGCGGCCAGGGCGTCGCCGGCCAGGGCGCCGTCGCCGAAGCCGCCGCCCTTCAGCACCACCACGCCGGCGATGGCCACGGCCAGGCCGGCGGCGAAGATCGGGCGGATCGGCGTGCGGAACAGGACGAAGGCGCCGAGGGTGACGAAGATCGGCGCCAGATTGGCCAGCAGCGTGGCGTTGGCGACCGAGGTGATGGCCAGCGCCCAGTGCCACGCCACCAGGTCGGCGGCGATGAACAGGCTGGGCAGGGCCAGGGCAGCGCAATCGGCCAGGCTCTGCGGCCGCGCCGCCTCGCCCCGTGCCCGCTCTGCCCGGTACCAGAGGAACAGGATCGGCAGCGCCAGGGCCACGCGCCAGACCGCCGTCGCGATCGGCCCCACCTCGGACAGGCGCACGAAGATCGGCGAGCTGCCGATCGCCAGCCCGCCCAGGATCAGGGCAGGCAGCGCCAGGCGCTGGGCGGGGGAGGCTAGGACGGCGTCGCTCATGATGGCCGAGAGCTTAGCGGCGGCATCCGGCCCTCCGCCATCTCTGCGCCCGCAGGGGAGACCGGCGCGCCGCGCGGGACCATCATCAAACCGTCACGGCGCCGCGGCAGGATGCGGCCGCCGCAATCGGGAGGATTCGCCATGCATTGCTTCGCCGCCCTGGCCGCCGGGGTCGTCCTGGCTGCCATCTCCACCACCGCCGTCGCAGCGGGGCCGGACGAACTGGCCCAGCGGATCGAGGGGCTGTCGCGCTCGACCCAGTGGCGGCTGGTCGAGACCATCCCGGTGCCGTTCGACACCTATCATCCCCAGGGCTTCGCCCGGGCCGGCGACGCCCTCTTCGCCTCCTCGGTCGAGATCACCGTGCCGACCAAGCGCTACCCCCAGCCGCAGGACGGCACGGACCGCGACGCCGGCCAGGGCGTCGGCCATCTGTTCAAGCTCGACGCCCAGGGCCGGCAGATCGGTCATGTCACGCTGGGCGAGGGCGCGATCTACCATCCCGGCGGCATCGACTATGACGGGCGCTGGCTGTGGGTGCCGGTCGCCGAATACCGACCGAACAGCCGGTCGATCCTGTACCGGGTCGACCCGCAGACGCTGGAGGCGGTCGCGGTCGGCCGCGTCGACGACCATATCGGCGGCCTGATGCACGACACCGACCACAACATGCTGCACGGCGTCAGCTGGGGCTCGCGCCGCTTCTACACCTGGCGCCTGGATGCGGAAGGCAAGATCGACGCCTCCACTCCGCCGGTGCGCACGCTGAACCCCGAGCACTATCTCGACTACCAGGACTGCGCCTATCTGCCGGTCGGCCGCGCCATCTGCACCGGCATCACCGAGTTCCGCCGCACGCCGGACGCACCGGTGTTCGGCTTGGGCGGGATCGAGATCGTCGACCTCGGCACCGGCCGGCCGACCTTCCAGGTGCCGGTGCTGCTGTGGACCGAGGACGGCACCGCCATGACCCGCAACCCGGTGCTGGTCGAGGCGACGCCGGCCGGCCTGCGCCTGACCGCGATGCCGGAGGACGGCCGGTCGCGGATCTTCGTCTACGAGACGCCCTGAACTTTTTTCAGGGCGGGATGTCGGAGCCGCCCCGACGGCGGCGTCCTTGGGCCATCGCATCATGGCGGATCGCACGCCGCCAGCCAGGGATGGAGCCCGACATGCTGAAGACGATCCTGACCGGTGTTCTCACGGCCGCGACTCTCGTCGCCGGGCCCGCCGCCGCCCAGACCCAGGCGGTCCGCAGCGGCCATGCCGAGGCCGGCGGCATCAGCTACTATTACGAGGTCCGCGGCCAGGGCGAACCGCTGCTGCTGCTGCATGGCGGGCTCGGCTCGATCGACATGTTCGCGCCGCTGCTGCCGGTGCTGACGGAGAAGCGCCAGGTCATCGCCGTCGACCTGCAGGGCCACGGCCGCACGCCGCTCGGCGACCGGCCGATCGACCTGGTGGCGATGGGCGCCGACATGGCCGCCATCCTGCGCCAGCTCGGCGTCGAGAAGGCCGATGTGCTGGGCTATTCGCTGGGCGGCGGCGTCGCCTTCCAGCTGGCGGTGCAGCATCCGGAACTGGTGCGCCGCCTGGCCCTGGTCTCGGCCGGCTATGCCCAGGACGGCTTCTATCCGGAGATGCTGCCGCAGCAGGCCGCGGTCGGCGCCGGCATGGCCGAGATGATGAAGGGCACGCCGATGTACACCTCCTATGTCGCGGTGGCGCCGAAGCCGGAGGACTTCCCGCGGCTGCTCGACGCCATGGGCGCGCTGATGAAGAAGCCCTACGACTTTTCGGCGGAGGTGCCGAAGCTGACCATGCCGGTGATGCTGGTCTTTGGCGACAGCGACATGTACCGGCCGGAGCATGTGGTGAAGTTCTACCAGCTGCTCGGCGGCGGGCTGCGCGATGCCGGCTGGCAGCGCGAGCACATGTCGCAGAACCGCCTGGCCATCCTGCCCGGCGTGACCCATTACGACATCTTCCTGTCGCCGCAGCTGCCGGCGACGGTGCTGCCCTTCCTGAACGGCGAGAGCAGCACCGCCGACTGGAAGTGACGGGCGACTGGGCCGGCCCGGCCGCGAAGTAGCTACGGCATCGACTGGCCGCCGTTGATCTCGACCATCTGGCCGGTGACGTAGCCGCTGGCGGCTTCGGAGGCGAGGTAGAGGAAGGCGGCGGCGCAGTCCTCGGACGCGCCCAGCCGGTTCATCGGGATCGTCGCCTGCATCGCCGCCAGCTGCTCCGGGGTCGAGAAGCGCTCGTGGAACGGGGTGGTGATGACGCCGGGCGAGACGGCGTTGACCCGGATCCCGTCCTTCACCAGCTCCTTGGCCCAGCCGCGGGTGGCGACGGCGACGAAGCCCTTCGCGGCAGCGTAGATCACCGAGCCGGGGCCGCCGCCGCTGCGCGCGGCGATCGAGCTGAGATTGATGATCGCCCCGCCGCCGCCCTGCCGCCGCATCTGGGCCGAGCCCTCGCGCATGAAGCGGATGACATGGCGGACATTGACGTCCAGCACCGCATCGACGAAGTCGTCGGTGTACTCGGCGATCGGGGTGCGCCTGACCAGCGCGCCGGCATTGTTGATCAGCACGTCCAGCCGGCCGAAGGCGGCCACGGTCTGCTCGACCAGGGCCTGCGCCGTCTCGGGCCTGGTGACGTCACCTGGCGCGAGGATCGCCTCGCCGCCGGCGGCCTTGATGTCGGCGACCACCGCCTCGGCGGCCGCGCGGCTGGAGTTGTAGTTCACCGCCACCCTGGCCTTGTTCTGGCCGAAGGCGCGGGCCGCGGCGGCACCGATGCCGGTGCTGGCGCCGGTGATCAAGACGGCCTTGCCGGCGAGATCCGGGAAGACGGGGAGGGTGGTCATCGGCTTACCTCGAATGGCGTTGATAGGTCCTATGATGTCCGACAATTCGCCGCCGCGCACCCTGGCGTTGCGTCGCGCCGCTCTCCACAGCCCCACGGCGCCCTGCTAGGCTGCCCGGGATGACGCTCCTCGGACCCGACGACCCGCCGCCCTTCGAGCTGGTGAACCCCGACGGCAAGGCCTGCGCCCTGCTGGTCGCCGACCATGCCGGCCGGGCCTTCCCGCAGTCCCTCGGCACGCTCGGCCTGGGGCCGGAGGCGCTCGACCGCCATGTCGCCTACGACATCGGCATCGAGGCCTTCTCCCGCCGCCTGGCCGAGCGGCTCGACGCGCCGCTGCTGCTGCACCGCTATTCGCGGCTGATCCTCGACCCGAACCGGCAGCTGGACGACCCGACCTCGATCTGCGCCATCAGCGACGGCGTGATCGTGCCCGGCAACGCCAAGCTGACCCGGGCGGACGAGGCGGCGCGGGCCGATGCCTTCTTCCATCCCTATCACGACGCGATCGCCGAACAGCTGGACCGGATCGCGGCGCGCTGCCCGGCGCCGGCGCTGCTGTCGCTGCACAGCTTCACGCCCGTCATGCGCGGCTTCGCCCGGCCCTGGCAGGTCGGGGTGCTGTGGCGCGACGACGGCCGCATCCCGCTGCCGCTGATGGAGGCGCTGCGCCGCGACCCGGCGGTCACGGTCGGCGACAACCAGCCCTATTCCGGCCGCAACGCGCATGGCTACACCATCCACAGCCACGCCGAGCCGCGCGGCCTGCCGCATGTGCTGATCGAGATGCGGCAGGATTTGATCGCGGCCGATGCGGCGGCCGAGGCCTGGGCCGACCGGATGGCCGACATCTTCGCCCCGATCCTGGCCGACCCGGCCCTGTACGAACCCTTGCAGGCAGTGGCATGACCGAACCGGCCCTGACCCTCGGCATCGAGGAAGAGTACCTGCTGGTCGACCCGGTCAGCCGCGACCTGGTGCCCGACCCGCCGCCGGAGCTGGTCGAGGCGCTGGAGAACCGGCACGAGGGCGCCGTCGCCCGCGAGTTCTTCCGCTGCCAGGTCGAGGTCGGCACGCCGGTCTGCCGCAGCATCGCCGAGGCCCGGACCGAGCTGACCCGGCTGCGCCGGTCGGTGGTGGAGGAGGCGGAGCGGCACGGCCTGGCGCTGATCGCGGCCTCGACCCACCCCTTCGGCACCTGGCGGCCGCAGAAGCACACCGACCGCAGCCGCTACGACCAGCTGGCGCGCGACCTCGGCGTGCCGGTGCGGCGCCTGCTGATCTGCGGCACCCATGTCCATGCCGGGATCGAGGACCCGAACCTGCGCATCGACCTGATGCGGCAGATCCGCTACTTCCTGCCGCATCTGTTGTCGCTGACCACCTCCTCGCCGTTCTGGCAGGGCACCGACACCAAGCTGAAATCCTACCGCCTGGCCGTGTTCTCCGAGCTGCCGCGCACCGGCATGCCGGAGGAGTTCCAGAGCTATGGCGAATACGAGGCGGCGCTGGCGGCGCTGGTCCAGGCCGGGGTGATCGAGGACGGCAGCAAGATCTGGTGGGACATCCGCCCCTCCGCCCGCTTCCCGACGCTGGAGATGCGGGTCACCGACGTCTGCACCCGGGTCGAGGACGGGCTGGCCGTCGCCGCGCTGTACCAGTGCCTGCTGCGCATGCTGTGGCGCCTGCGGGCCCAGAACATCGCCTGGCGCCGCTACCGCAGCGTGCTGATCGAGGAGAACCGCTGGCGCGCCATGCGCTACGGCTTCGAGGAAGGGCTGATCGACTGGGGCAAGGGCAAGCTGGTGCCCTATGCCGAGCTGCTGGAGGAGGTGCTGGCGATGGTGGCGGAGGACGCGGCGGCGCTGGGCTGCGAGGCCGAGATCGCCCATGCGCGCCAGATTCTCGCTCGCGGCACCTCGGCCCACCGCCAGCTCGCCGCCTATTACGAGGCCCTGGCCCAGGGCGCCGACGAGGCCGAGGCGCTGCGCCGGGTGGTCGACTGGCTGATCCTGGAGACCAAGGAGGGGCTGCAGCCCGCCTCCGCCAACCCCACATCCTGACTTCCGGAACCCGTGGACACCGCCATGACCGAGCCCCCCAAGACCGAGATGGACGCCAAGACCCGCACCGAGCTGGAAGCCGCCGCCTTCCGCACCCTGGTCGAGCATCTGCGCCAGCGCACCGACGTGCAGAACATCGACCTGATGAACTTGGCCGGATTCTGCCGCAACTGCCTGTCGCGCTGGTACCGCGAGGCCGCGGAGCAGCGCGGCATCCCGCTGCCGGACGCCGAGGCGCGCGAGGTCGTCTATGGCGAGCCGTATGACAGCTGGAAGGCCAAGCACCAGAAGGACGCCTCGGCCGGCCAGAAGCAGGGATTCGAGGCCGCGAACAAGCACTGAGAGTCGTTTCCTTTTGCCTCTCCCGTTTACGGGAGAGGTCGGAGGCGCGAAGCGGCTCCGGGTGAGGGGAGTTCGTCGAGGCCGGGACCAGCCCTCACCCGGTCGTCCTGCGGACGCCCGACCTCTCCCGCCAGGCGGGAGAGGCAACACGAGACCACCTCGGGGCGATTGGCCGGGGCCCCGAATCGGAGTGGCCGAGCCCACCCGCCGCCGGCCGGACTCCCGCGCCGGCGCTGGGCTGGGACAGCCCGCTTGCCGGCCCGGCCCGGCCGCTTTATGGTCCCGCGCCCTGAAAGACCCTGTTGAGGACCAGCCATGTCGGATGTCGGTGGTATCGCCGCGGATCGCCTGAAGTCGTTCATCGAGCGCATCGAGAGGCTCGAGGAGGAAAAGGCGGGAATCGCGGGCGACATCAAGGATGTCTATGCCGAAGCCAAGGGCACCGGCTTCGACGCCAAGATCATCCGCCAGATCATCCGCCTGCGGAAGATGGAGCAGGACGACCGCCGCGAGCAGGAGGAGCTGCTCGATCTCTATAAGCAGGCCCTCGGCATGCTCGAGTAGAGACCGCCCCGAAACTCTACTCCGGCGGCCATCTGACGCGGTTTTCTGCGCTTCCGGTGCTCACGGACTTTAACGTCCGCTGCGCGCCGGTTCTCGAAAACCACGCCAGCTGACTCGCCAGAGCGAGTTTCAGGACGGTCTCTGGGCAGGCGATCGGAGCGACGGATCATGCGACTCGAGACGCCCCGGCTGCTGCTGCGCCCCTGGGAGGATCGCGACCGGGCGGATTTCGCCGCGATCAACGCCGATCCGGAGGTCCGCCGCTACTACCACCCGAGCGTGCTGACGCCGGCCGAGACCGACGTCCTGATCGACGAGGCGGCGGCCGGGCTGGCGGAGGACGGCTTCGGCTTCGTCGCGGTCGAGCGCAAGGCCGACGGCGCGCTGGTCGGCGGCGGCGGGCTGTCGCGCCCGGGCCCCGAGGTGCCGGGCGGCCATCCGGCCGAGATCGGCTGGATCCTCGGCCGCGCCTTCTGGCGCCAGGGCCATGCCACCGAGATCGGCCGGGCCTGCCTCGACGCCGCCTGGGCCCGCTTCGGCCTGCCGGCGGTGATCGGCTACACCTCGGCGATCAACACCCCGTCGCGCCGCGTCCTGGAGCGCCTGGGCCTGGCCCATGTCGCCGGCGCCGATTTCGAGGACGTCACCGTCCCGCCCGGCGACCCGCTGCGGCCGCATGTGCTGTACCGGATCGCCCGGCCTCCGGCGACGATCGGCCCGTGACGCTGCCGGCCGCGCTCCTCGGCGCGCGTGCCAGCATCAGGTTGGAACCCGCCCAGATGCACAGGCAGATCATCGTGGCAGCCGGCAGGATCGACCGATCCAGCGCAACGGCCGTGGCATGCTCCCGAAATTGTCCGCAATCGCGCCGAGCGTCAGCAGCATCGTCGGCGCACGGCTCAGCACGACCGAGAGGGGGCTGCCGAGTCGCCGGGGGCCTTCCGACAGCGCACTGAGCGGATCCCACTCTTGCCGTGCTGCCTGTCGGATAGGCTTCAAGCCGAGGGAATCGCGCTACGGCCGTAGCCGACCTTGTCTCAGCTTGCGGCGGCATCGGTATCGGTCGCGGCCGACGTCCGTCCGCACGGTCCCCGAGCCTGCGGGAGGCTCCGGAGCGTCCGCCATCCGGTCGGGGACGGTCTCGGACGCATCAATGCGTCAGCGTGCGGTGGATCACCCCTTGCATGTGACGCTGCAACGCCTCGACCGCGCCCGACGCATCCCGCCGCGACAACGCGTCGATGATATCCATATGCTCCTGCAGCGCCTTGACCGTGCTGCTGGTGTTCACGGAATCCAGGTTGACCAGATAGATCAGATACATTTTCTGCGATAGCCGCTGATAGTTCGCCGTGATCTGCTCATTGTCGAAGGCTGCAATGAAGCTGTCATGGAACGCCTGTTCCAGGGATCTCATCGGCTTGGCGAAGATGCGATGGTCGGCGACTTGGCGGACATAGTCGATCATTTCGCGATGACCGCCGGTGGTGGACTGGATCCACTCATCGGTGACCACATCCGTAAAGCGGCGCAGGCCCTCGGCCTCCAGCAATTCGCGGAACTGGAAAGTGCTGCCGACGAATTTGACGTCGGGATAGAAGATCGTGACACCCAGGCGCTTGCGGATCTGCACCAGGCCCTCGGCCTCGAGCAGCGTCATCGACTCGCGCAGCGGCGACAGCGACAGCTTCAGGATATCGCAGAGCTCTTCCTGCCTCAGCGTCTGGCCGAGCTTCAGCCGGCCTTCGATGAGCGCATCGACGAAGGCGATGAAGCCCGGATTGTTGATGCCGCCGTCCACTATCCCTCTCCCGCCCAGCATCCGCTTCCCAACGCCGCCGTTCCGCGAACGCCCCCGATTTCACGTCGCGCTCGATACGCCGTTGACAGCGGAACGTGCCTTCATATAGCTATTATATAGTTATATCAAAAACAAATATATTTTATCGATGAACAAATGTCGGAAGGCGGCGACCGACCCGCCGGTCGGCAAGGAGGAGACGCATGACGACCAAAGACATCGTGCCGACGGGCGGCTGGACCCGGAGAGGGGTGCTGGCCGCGGGCACTGCGGCCATCCTGCTGGGCGACCGCCTGGCCGCACCGGCGATCGCCCAGACCGCCAAGCTCGGCGGCAAGCTGACCTACTGGGGCGGGCTGATCTTCTCCGACCCCGCCAACGCCTTGCTGGTGGACACGGTCGGGCGCTGGGGCGAGGAGAACGGCGTCGAGACCGAAGTCGTGATGATCAATCAGAACGAGACGGTCCGGAGGGTCTCCGCCGCTGTCGCCTCGCAGACGATGCCGGACTTGCTGGACCTGAGCCTCGATCTGCTCCTGCCACTGTCGATCCAGGGCCTCTTCGCCGGCGTGGACGATCTTTACGACCAGATCGGCAATGCCCAGGGCGGCTGGTACGACGGCGTCGATCGGGCGTCGAGGACGGCTGGCGGTCGCACCGGCATTCCCTTCGGGGTCAGCGGCAATCTGCTCCTGCGCCGCAAGGACCTGCTGGAGCCAGCCGGATTCAAGGATCCCCCCGCGAGCTGGGACGAACTCGTGGCCCAGGCGGCGGCGGTGACCGGCAGCGGCGTCTACGGGCTCGGGCTCGCCCTGTCCAATGTCGGCGACGGCAATGTGCAGATCAACGTGATGCAGTCCTTCGGCGGGCGGATCGCCGCCGATGACGGCAAGACGGTCACGATCCGGTCGGATGCGACGCGGACGTATCTGCAATGGCTGAAGGGCACGTGGGAGAAGAAGGTCTTCGCGCCCGGCAATGCGACCTGGGACGGCGCGGGCGACAACCAGGCCTATCTCTCCGGCCAGGCCGCCTTCATCGCCAACACCGGTTCGGTCGGCATCGCCGCGCGGTCGCAGGATCCCGAGCTGTACGAGGCGACGGCCTTCTCGCCCTTGCCGGCCGGGCCGAAGGGGACGATCTCGCCGATCCAGCCGCAGCTGCGCTCGATCCCGAAGACGAGCCCGAACCAGGATGCCGCGCGGGCGCTGATCCTGCATCTGTCGAGGCCGGAATTCCTGAACGAATACTACAAGCTGGCGATCTACGGTCCCGTGCTCGTGACGCAGAGGGCGCTGGACGCCTTCACCTCGGACGACCCCATCCTGGCGGCCCTGCTCGGCCTCGCCGAAACCGGCACCGCGCCGGCCTATCCGGACGTCTACAACGCGGCCTATGGCGAGCTGCTGAACAACTACATCGTCCCGAAGATGGCGCAGCGCGTCGTCATCGACGGCTGGGACTTCGACCGGGCGATGGACGAGGCCCAAGCCCAGGCCCAGGCAATCTACGACAAGTACAGATAGCCCGTCGCTTCGACCTCGCGCGGCGGCCGGGCCGCCGCAGCCTCGCAAACCGATGGACTCCGCCATGTCGCCCATCTCGATCGACGACCCCGCCGCCGGGAGGCGGCGAAGGATCCGCGGGCATCTGCGTGCGAATGTCTTCGCCTATGTCCTGGTGGCGCCGGCCGTCGCCCTCATCCTCGGCCTCGTCGCCTATCCCTTCCTCTACGCGATCTATGTCGCCTTCACCAACCGTGTGGTCGGCAATGACGGCGAATGGGTCGGACTGGCCAATTTCCGCTATCTGGCCGGGACGGCGATCTTCGCTTCGGCGATCCGCAACACCGTGCTCATCGTCGTGGTGACCGGTCTCCTGAAGCTGGGGCTCGGCCTCGGCCTGGCGTTGCTCGTCACCCAGCACATCCCCGGCCGCGGCGTCTTCCGGGCCTTCCTCATGCTGCCCTGGGCCATGCCCGCCTTCGTCGCCTTTCTGACGTGGCGCGTGCTCTACCAGCCGATCGGCGGCGGCATCAACCTGATCCTGACCGGGACCGGTCTCTATCCCGATGTGGTCGACTGGCTCGGCCAGAGATCGACCGCCATGCCCGCCGTCATCATCGCCTCGGTCTGGCGCGGCTTTCCCTTCTGGTTCGTCAGCATCCTGGCGGCGCTGCAATCCATCCCGAAGGATCTCTACGACGCGGCGCGCGTCGACGGGGCCAATGCCCTGCAGCGCTTCTTCGCCGTCACGCTGCCGGGCATCCGCCAGGTGCTGATCATCACCGCGCTGCTGTCCTCGATCTGGACGGCGAATGCGTTCGAACATGTCTGGCTGCTGACCCAGGGCGGACCCTCGGACGCGACGATGGTGTTCCCGGTGCTGGCCTATTTCGGCATGCAGACGCAGCGCATCGGCGAGGCCGCCGCCGTGTCCGTGGCCATGCTGCCGGTCCTCGCGATCCTGGTCATCGCCGCCACCGTCTTCATGCAGAAGGATGAGGACTGATGGCTGCCATTGTGTTCCGAACCTCCCGTTCGCGCCGCCGCCTGGGGCTCGTGCTCTCCATCGCCACCCTGACCATCGCCGTCCTTCTGGTCCTGTTCCCGATCTACTGGATGGCGATCACCTCGCTGAAGCTGCCGCGCGAGATCTACCGGATGCCCTCGCTCTGGCTGCAGAACGTCACGCTGATCAACTACCAGACCCTGCTGGAGCAGAAGGGCTTCCTGGTCGCGATCCGGAACAGCCTCCTCGTCTCGGCGACGGTGACGATCATCTCCGTGCTGATCTCCTCCTTGGCCGCCTATTCCATGGTGCGGTTCCGCTATCGCTTCCGCGGCCTCATCGGCAAGCTCATCCTGTTCGCCTATCTGACGCCGACCTCGCTGCTCTTCATTCCGCTCTCGATCCTGCTGGCGCGGCTCGGTCTCGGCAATTCGCTGACGGGCCTCATCCTCGTCTACCTGACCTTCTCGCTGCCGCTCAGCACATGGCTGCTGCGGGGCTATTTCCGCGGGGTGCCGCGCGAATTGGAGGAGCAGGGACAGATCGACGGGCTCAGCCGTCTCGGCGTGCTCATCCGCATCGTGCTGCCGCTGTCCGCCCCCGGGCTCGCCGCGGTCTCGATCTTCACCTTCACCGGGGCGTGGAACGAATTGCTGCTGGCGATGGTGCTGATCACCTCGGAATCCCGGCGCACCGCGCCGCTGGCCCTCAACTATCTCATCACCAGCGACACGCTGCCCTGGGGGCCGCTGATGGCCGGCGCCGTGCTGTCCTCGGTGCCGCTGATGATCCTCTACTTCATCGCCCAGCGCTTCATGGTGCAGGGGCTGACCACCGGATCGGTCAAGGGGTGACATCCGCCGACCGTCCCGCCGATCCGCGGCCCTGCCGCCATGGATCTTCATTGCCAGAGGGAGAATGGATATGAGCATCCGGATCGCCGTCGGGCAGTTCAACGAACTGACCGACGAGAAACTGCGCTTTGCCGCCCAGATCGGGGCGTCCGGCATTCAGATGAACACGCCGATCCTGCCCGGCGAGGAGCGTTGGGAAGAGGCCGATCTGCGCCGGCTCGTGGAAAAGACGGAGGCTGCCGGCCTTGCGCTCGAGGCGATCGAGAACGTGCCGGTGCATTTCTACCACAAGGCCATGCTGGGCCAGCCGGGCCGCGACGAGCAGATCGAGAACTACTGCCGGACGATCCGCGCCGTCGGCCGTGCCGGCATCCCGATCCTCGGCTATCACTTCATGCCGAATTCGGTGTGGCGGACCGATCGCGCGGCGCTCGGCCGCGGCGGCGCCGGCAACACGCGCTTCGACCAGGCCGTCGTGGATTCATTCGAGAATGTCGAGGATCTGCGGCAGTTTCTCCCGACTGCGCTCGGCCATCGCACCGCCATGCCGCTGATCGGCAAGGGCGAAGCCGTCATCACCGAAGAGCAGATGTGGGACAACTACGCCTATTTCATCCGCGCCGTGCTGCCGGTGGCGGAGGAGGAGGGCGTCAAGCTCGCGCTTCACCCGGACGACCCGCCGGTGCCGATGCTGGGCGGCGTCGCGCGGCTCTTCTACAAGCCGGAAAACTTCTTCCGCGCCTACGAACTCAGCGAGGGCAGCCCGGTCTGGGGGCTCGACCTTTGTCTCGGTTGCTGCTCGGAGATGATCGGCGACAAGAAAAACGTCCAGGAGATGATCGAGTTCTTTGGGCCGAGGGGACGTATCTTCTACGTGCACTTCCGGGACGTGCAGGGGGCAGTGCCGAACTTCATCGAATGCTTCATCGGCGAGGGCAATTTCGACCCGGCCGACGTGATGGTGATGCTGCACAAGAACGGCTTCGACGGTTTCCTGCTGGACGACCACGTTCCGCAGATGGACGGGGACACGCCCTGGAACCATCGCGGGCGCGCCCATGCCATCGGCTATATGCAGGGCCTGATCCGGATGGCGCAGCATCTGAAGGCCGCCTGACGGCCAGGACCGATGCCCCGACGGGCAGGGCCGCCGCATGGCGGCCCTTGACCCGAGACGCCGCCGATGTCGGATTCGCACTGTCGCGATCAAATTTTCAAAGAAATTGCTTTTGAAATTAGCGAAAGATATAACAAGAAAAGTCTTGCAAAAAGGACGGGTCATGGAGGAAACGATCGACGGCCGGTGGGGCGAGCTGCTGACCCGGCGCTATGCCGCGACCGTCGCCACGCTGTGCCTGGGCGTGGCGCTGTACGCGCTCAACGCCTTCCTGGTCTCGACCTCGCTGCCCACCGCGGTGGTCGAGCTCGGCGGCGTCGGGCTGATCAGCTGGGCCTTCACCGTCTTCCTCGTCGCCGCCATCGTCGGCGGCGCCGCTTCGGCGATGCTGAAGCAGCGCCTGGGCACCCGCCCGGCGCTGCTGCTGGCGGCGCTCGCCTTCCTGGCCGGCACGCTGGTCTGCGGCTTCGCCACATCGATGCCGATGGTGCTGGTCGGCCGCCTGTTCCAGGGCGCGGGGGAGGGGGTGATCGCCGCGATCTGCTACGCGCTGATCCCGGAGATGTTCCCGTCGCGGCTGATCCCCAAGGTGTTCGGGGCCGAGGCGATCGTCTGGGCCGCCGCGGCCTTCGGCGGGCCGCTGCTGTCCGGCGTGCTGACCGAGACCGTGTCCTGGCGCGCCGCCTTCCTGGTCAATGTGCCGCTGATCGCGATCTTCGCCCTGCTGGTCGGCATCGTCGTGCCGGCCGAGCGCAGCCGGAGCGGCGGCACGGTGCCGGTGCTGCGCCTGCTCGGCTGCGCTGCCGGCATCATGCTGGTCTCGGTCGCCGGCATCGTGCCGCAGAGCTGGCAGGCGGCGCTGTGCGTCGCGGCTGCGATGCTGGTGCTGGCGGCGGTGGTGCTGGCCGACCGGCGCAGCCGCGACCGGCTGTTCCCGTCCGACGCCTTCACCTTCCGCTCGACCGTCGGCGCCGGGCTGTGGGTGGTGCTGCTGATGCCGGTGGCCCAGGCCGCGACCACGGTCTATCTCGTCATCACCATCCAGCATCTCTGGGGCTACGGCCCGACCATGGCCGGCTATGTCAGCGCCCTGATGGCGCTGGCCTGGAGCGGCTCGGCCGTGCTGGTCGCCGGCATCGTCCGGCCGGAGGCGCAGCGCCGGCTGATCCGGATCGGGCCGTTCCTGCTGGCGCTCGGCCTGCTCGGGGTGATGGCGGCGCTGGCGACGGGGCGGCCCTGGCTCTTGATGCTGTGCCAGGTGCTGATCGGCGCCGGCTTCGGCATCTCCTGGGCCTTCCTCAGCCAGGCGGTGATGGAGGCGGCGCGGCCGGGCGAGCGCGATTCCGCCTCGGCCCTGCTGCCGACGCTGCAATCCGGCGGCTATGCCGTCGGCGCCGCGATGGCGGGGCTGATCGCCAACGAGGCCGGCATGGCCGCGGCGCTGACTCCGGCGGCGATCGTCCATGCCGCCACCTGGGTGTTCGGCATCGCCGCGCTGCTCGGGACGCTGGGGTTCCTCGCCAGCTTCGGGGTGCGACCTGGGGGGCGGTGAGGCGGGCTTCGGTACGGAGCGTCTCCTGTGTTAGGATGTACACAATCGCACACGGGAGCGGATGATGGCCGAGAGCACCACCATGACCATCCGGCTCGACCCCGAGGTCAAGGAGAAGCTGGGCCGGATCGCCCGGGACACCCGTCGCAGCCGGTCGTTCCTGGCGGCGGAGGCCGTCGCGGCCTTCGTCGATCGCGAGTTGGAGATCATCGAAGGCATCCAGCGCGGCCTCGCCGATATGGAGGCCGGCCGGGTCGTGCCGCATGAGCAGGTCGTGGCGGAGGGCCGCGCCATCATCGACGCCGCAAAGGCGGCGAAGAAGGCCGGGCGCGGGTGAGGACTGTCGTCTGGTCGGACGCCGCCCGGCGCGACTATCTCGACATCATCCGATACATCTCCGAGGACGATCCCTTCGCCGCGGATTCGGTCGCGGAGCGGCTGGATGCGGCTGCGCTGCGGCTGGGTCGAATGCCGACCGGCCGCCGGGGGCGCATTGTCGGGACCTATGAGAAGGTCGTGACGGGATTGCCCTACATCATCGCCTACGCCATCGGCCCGTCCCCGGCGGGCGGCGAGGCGGTGACCATCCTGCATGTCATCCACGGTGCGCGGGACTGGCCGGCCGGGCGCTGGCCGACGTAGTGGCCGACTCGACTCCCCCCGGGCCGCGCCGCTACCGTTGCTGCAGAGACGAGCAAGCGGGAGGCGGCGATGCTGGCGAGTTCGGTCCTGGCGTTTCTCGGGGTGTCGGCGCTGGTCATCGTCACGCCCGGGCCCGACACCGCGGTGACCGTGCGCAACGCCCTGCTCGGCGGCCGCGCCGGCGGCATCTGCACCGCCCTCGGCGTCGCGGTCGGCCAGGCGGTCTGGGCCTTCGCCACCAGCCTCGGCATCGTCGCCCTGCTGGTGGCGTCGGAGCCGCTGTTCCTGGCGGTGAAGTACGCCGGCGCCGCCTATCTGGTCTGGCTCGGCCTGCACGCGCTGCGGGCGGCATGGCGGCCGGGCGAAAGCGGGGAGGGCGCCACCGCCGCCCGGCCGGCCCGGCGCCTCGGCCGCGGCGCGGCGTTCCGCCAGGGGCTGGTCAGCGACCTCGGCAACCCGAAGATGGCGGTGTTCTTCGCCAGCCTGCTGCCGCAATTCGTGCCGGCGGGCCAGCCGGCCTTCACCGCCTTCCTCGCCCTCGGCCTGGTGTTCAGCCTGATGACCTTCGCCTGGCTCGCCGCCTATGCCGTCGCCGTGGCCAAGGCCGGCGACGTGCTGCGCCGGCCGCGCATCCGCCGCGCCATCGAGGGCGTCACCGGCGCCCTGCTGGTCGGGCTCGGCCTGCGCATCGCCGCCGAGCAGCGGTAGCCGCTACTGCGCGGTGGCGCCGGAGGCCTCGACGATCGGCTTGTACTTCGCCTTCTCGGTCTTGATGTAGGCGGTGAACTCCTCGGCGGTGCTGCCGATCGGCCTGGCGCCCAGCGGCTCGATCCGCGCCCGGATCTCGGGCAGGCGCATGATCCGCTGCACCTCGGCGCTGAGCGTCTCGACGATGGCGGGCGGCGTGCCGGCCGGCGCCATGAGGCCCTGCCAGGAGGTGATGTCGAAGCCGGGGAAGAACTCGGCCATCGCCGGCACGTCCGGCAGGGTCGGCGTGCGCTCCAGCCCGGTCACCGCCAGCGGGCGCACGGTGCCGGCGCGGGCGTGCTCCATCGCCGTCGGGATGTTGTCGAAGATCATGTCGACATGGCCGGCGACGACGTCGCCCAGCGCCTGGGCGCTGCCCTTGTAGGGCACATGGGTCATGTGCGAGCCGACATGGATCTCGAACGCCGCGGCGGCGAGGTGGATCGAGGTGCCGAAGCCGGAGGAGGCGTAGCTGTGGCCGTCCGGCTCGGCCTTCAGGAGCGCGATCAGCTCCGGCACCGATTTCGCCGGGAAGGACGGGTTGACCACCAGCAGGTTCGGCAGCGTCGCGGCCAGCGAGATCGGCGCGAAATCGGTCTCGGCGTCGTAGCCCAGGTCCTTGAACACCCACGGGTTGATGGCATGGGTGCCGACCGTGCCCATGCCCAGCGTGTAGCCGTCCGGCTCGGCCCGGGCCAGCTGCTCGGTGCCGATGCCGCCGCCGGCGCCCGGCTTGTTCTCGACAACGAAGGGTTGGCCGAAGGTCTTGCTCATCTCGTCGGCCAGCAGGCGGCCGAACAGGTCGGTGTTCCCGCCCGGGGCGAAGGGCACGATGATGACGACCGGCTTGGCCGGCCAGGCGTTCTGGGCGGAGGCCCCGCCGACGGACAGGAGCGCGGCCAGGCAGGCGCACAGCGCCAGGGCTGTCTTGGACATGGTTCCCCCTTCGTTGATGGCGGCCTCTGGTCCGCTTCCAGTCCTACTATGCCAAAGCCGGCCCGTCCTGGCACGCGCGGGACGCTGCCGCCACAGGGTGTCGCAATCGCGCCGCGGTGTCGCCTTCCGGACAGTTCCGGTCGTCCGCGACGCAGCGCCGAAGGCCCGGCATCACCATTTTGTCATCCAAGCGCCGGTGATGGCGCCGTGCCCATGGAGGACGGTGAATGCTGGGGTTCAATCGGTCGACCGCCAAGGTTGTCTCGCTGCCGACGCCGAAGACGGCGGTGGTCGACCTGTTCCGCGGCCTCTCGATCGAGACCGCGCCCGGCATCGCCGCCAAGACCGCCAGCTACGGCGCGCATCTGCCGGCCGGCACTCCCGTCTATGTCACCATGCTGCCGGGCGCCGATCTCGGCGAGATCGTGCAGACCGCGGCGCGGCTGCGCGGCGAAGGCCTGGTGCCGGTGCCGCACATCGCCGCCCGCAGCCTGGAGAGCCGGGCCCAGCTCGACGACTATCTGCGCCGCCTCGCCGGCGAGGCCGGGGTCGACCAGGTGCTGGTGATCGGCGGCGGCGTGTCCACCCCGGTCGGCCCGTTCGACCGCACCATGCAGGTGCTGGAGACCGGCCTGCTGCAGCAGCACGGGATTAAGATGATCGGCGTCGCCGGCCATCCCGAGGGCAGCAAGGACATCCCGGACGAGGAGATCGCCCGTTCGGTCGCCGAGAAGAACGCCTATGCCAGGGCAACCGGCACCGAGCTGTACATCGCCACCCAGTTCTGCTTCGACGCCGAGGCGATCATCGCCTGGGACCGCGCGCTGCGCCGCGCCGGCAACGAGCTGCCGATCCATCTCGGCCTGGCCGGCCCGGCCAAGCTGAAGAGCCTGATCCACTATGCCGCGATGTGCGGCGTCGGCCCGTCGATGCGGTTCCTGACCCGGCAGGCGATGAACATCGCCAAGCTGGCCTCGGTGTCGGTGCCCGACAAGCTGCTGACCGAGCTGGCGGATTACCGTGCCAAGGATGCCGGCTGCGGCATCGCCCAGCTGCACCTGTTCGCCTTCGGCGGGCTGGAGCGCTCGGCCCGCTGGGTCAAGGCGATGCAGGAAGCCCGCTTCACCCTCGACGGCCGCGGCGGCTTCGCCATGGACGAGTCGCTGGACTGAGCCTGACCTGTTCCGGGAGACAAGGACGGGCGCCCCAGGGCGCCCGTTCCGTTTGCAGGCAGTCTCGCCGCGGCATTGAATTGGGCATCAAAGACGCCTAATTTCATGCTTCACGGTCCAGGAGACCACCATGCGGACGACCCTCGCCCTCGACGATGACCTGCTCGCCAAGGCACAGGCCCTCACCGGGCTGCAGGAGAAGTCCGCCCTGGTGCGGGAAGCCCTGAAAGCGCTCATTGCCCGGGAGAGCGCACGGCGGCTGGCGGCCCTGGGCGGAAGCGAGCCCGATCTGGAGCCCGTGCCGCGACGGCGGACGGAGTGATCCTGGTCGATACATCGGTCTGGATCGACCATCTGCGATCGGCTGACGACGGCCTGGCCCATCTGCTCGATACCGGCCAGGTCCTGATGCACCCGTTCATCGTCGGCGAGCTGGCTCTCGGGAGCCTGCGCCAACGCGACCTGATCCTGCAAACCCTGCAGGATCTGCAGCAGGTCGACGTCGCCACGGAGCCGGAAGTGCTGCACTTCATCGCCCGGCACAGCCTGTTCGGCCGCGGCATCGGCTATGTCGACGCGCATCTCCTGGCCAGCATCAGATTGACGGCAGGGATTTCTCTCTGGACGCGCGACAAGCGCCTGCTGGCCGTGGCCGAGCCGTTGGGCATGGCGGCGAGACCCGTCCAGTAGAGGGGTCGTCGCCGCCTCAGGCGGCCACGGCCTCGGAGACGATCTCGCCGAGGGGCGGCACGGCCTGGGCCAGCTCCTCGATCACCGCGCGGGTGACCTTCGGCAGCTCCGGGATCTCCAGGATCACCGGCACGCCGCCATGCTTCTCGATCGCGGCGCGGTTGCCGGCGTTGAGCGGGCCGTTCATCACCACCCCGGCGATTGGGATCTTGCGGCTGCGCAGGGCCTCGATGGTCAGCAGCGTGTGGTTGATCGTGCCGCGGCCGCTGCGGGCCACCACGATGGTCGGGTAGCGCCACACCGCCAGCAGGTCGATCGCCAGCGTCGAGCAGTCGAGCGGCACCATCAGCCCGCCGCCCGGGCCTTCGATCAGCAGCGGCCGGGGCGAGTAGGCCGGTGTCAGCGCGGCCGGGTCGATCTCGCTCTCCTCCAGCGCCGCGGCGGCCACCGGGGCCAGCGGCGCCTGGAAGGCGTAGGTCGGCTTCTGCAGCCGGTCGGCCGGCAGGCCGGTCAGGGCGGCGATGGTGGCGGTGTCCGCCGGCTTCTCGGCCAGGCCGGTCTGCACCGGCTTCCAATAATCGGCGTCCCAGGCAAGGGCCAGGCAGGCGCAGGCGAGGGTCTTGCCGACACCGGTGTCGGTGCCGGTCACATAGAATCGGGTCATGGGGTGCTAAAGGTCTCAGCGGCGAGGCGGTCGGCGGCCGGAAGGGCCTGCCAAGTCCGGTCTACGGGCATTCGGGTCCGGGATGCCGTTACGCGAAGTCGCGGACTATGCACAGATCGGTCCTCCGAAGCGAGTCCCCAGATACCGCAGCGCAGCAAAGCTGGAATGCGTCGTCAAGCGAGGACCTTCTGGCGGACCGGCCGCTCGGGCATCGGCACGCCGCGCAGGATGGCGTTCGCCCGCTCTTCCCGGGGCGAACGGCCGTAGAGCTGGCGGTAGCATTTCGAGAAATGCGAGGCCGAGACGAAGCCGCAGGCCAGGGCCAGGTCGACGATCGGCAGGTCGCTCTGGTTGATCAGATGCTGGGCCCGCTCCAGCCGCAGCTCGAGGTAGTAATGCGCCGGGCTGTGGCCGAGCTGCTTGCGGAACAGCCGCTCCAGCTGCCGCCGCGACAGGCCGACATGGGCCGCCAGCTCCTCCTGCGGCAGCGGCTCGGCGATGTTCGCCTCCATCAGCTCGATCGCCGACACCAGCTTCGGGTTGTGCACGCCGAGCCGGGCCCGCAGCGGCAGGCGCTGGCGGTCATGCGGGCTGCGGATGCGGTCGACCAGGCACTGCTCGGACACCTTGGTCGCCAGGTCGCGGCCCTGCCGCAGCGCGATCAGGTGCATCATCATGTCGATCGCCGCGGTGCCGCCGGAGCAGGTGTAGCGCTTGCGGTCGACCTCGAACAGGTCGCTCGACACCGGGATCTCGGGGAAGGTCTCGGCGAAGCCCGGCAGGTTCTCCCAATGGATGGCGCAGCGATAGCCGCCGAGCAGCCCGGCCCGGGCCAGCAGGTGCGAGCCGGTGCACAGCGCGCCGATGCCGACCCCCTGCCGCTCGGCCCGGCGCAGCCAGGCGAAGACCTCGTCGTCGCGGTAGCGCTCGATGCCGAGGCCGGAGCAGGCGAAGATCATGTCGAGCGGCTTGGACAGGCCGGACTGGCGGCTGAGCTCGGCCAGCGAGGTGTCGACGCCGACGCTGATGCCGTTGCTGGCCTTCACCGCCTGGCCGTCCTTGGACAGCACCGTCCAGCGGTACAGCGGCTTGCCGGCCATGCGGTTGGCGATGCGCAGCGGCTCGACCGCCGAGGTGAAGGCGATCATCGAGAATTGCGGAATCAACAGGAAGCCGATCGTCTCGGTGTCGAAGGCTGGATCCTGGCCCATGCTCTCTGTGCCTCCCGAAGGGGTGCGCCTTGTTAACGAATCGGTAGCACGGGTCGCAAATTCGACAAAGAGGCTGCTTGCGACGGACAACGGATAGTGCGATCCGCTGGACGCATGGCTCGCGCCGCCGCGGCCGGCCGCGTCGCAGCGAGAGCGGAGGACGTCGCCGCAGACGGGGTGGCGTCGCGGATGCTATGGGACGATCGACGCAAAAACAGCCTGGGGGAGCTTGGGACATGGCGGCACCGTCGGATATCGAGATCGCGCGGGCCGCGACGCTGCGGCCGATCGCGGAGGTCGGCGCCACGCTCGGCATCCCCTCGGACGCCCTCTACCCCTACGGCCCGCACATCGCCAAGCTGACGCCCGGCTTCATCGACGGGCTGGACGGCCGGCCCGACGGCAAGCTGATCCTGGTCACCGCGATCACCCCGACCCCGGCGGGTGAGGGCAAGACCACCACCACGGTCGGCCTCGGCGACGGGCTGAACCGGATCGGCAAGAAGGCGGCGATCTGCCTGCGCGAGCCGTCGCTGGGGCCGTGCTTCGGCATCAAGGGCGGCGCCGCCGGCGGCGGTCGCGCCCAGGTGGTGCCGATGGAGCAGATCAACCTGCACTTCACCGGCGACTTCCACGCCATCAGCAGCGCCCACAACCTGCTGTCGGCGCTGCTCGACAACCACATCTACTGGGGCAACGCGCTCGGCCTCGACACCCGCCGGGTGACCTGGCGCCGGGTGATGGACATGAACGACCGGGCGCTGCGCTTGATCGTCACCAGCCTGGGCGGCGCCCAGAACGGTTTCCCGCGCGAGGACGGCTTCGACATCACCGTGGCGTCCGAGGTGATGGCGATCTTCTGCCTGGCGAAGAGCCTGCAGGACCTGGAGCAGCGGCTGGGCCGCATCATCGTCGGCCAGTCGCTCGACCGCCGGCCGGTGACGGCGAAGGACCTGAAGGCGGACGGGCCGATGACCGTGTTGCTGAAGGACGCCTTCATGCCGAACCTGGTGCAGACGCTGGAGAACAACCCGGCCTTCGTCCATGGCGGCCCCTTCGCCAACATCGCCCATGGCTGCAACTCGGTGATAGCGACCAAGACGGCGTTGAAGCTGGCCGACTACGTCGTCACCGAGGCCGGTTTCGGCGCCGATCTCGGGGCCGAGAAGTTCTTCGACATCAAGTGCCGCAAGGCCGGGCTGAAGCCGGCGGCGGTGGTGATCGTCGCCACCGTGCGGGCGCTGAAGATGCATGGCGGCGTGGCCAAGGAGGAGCTGGGGCAGGAGAATGTGGCGGCGCTGAAGAAGGGCCTGGCCAATCTCGGCCGCCACATCCGCAATGTCGGCCAGTTCGGCGTGCCGGCGGTGGTCGCGGTCAACCGCTTCGTCGCCGACACCGAGGCCGAGCTGCAGGCGGTGCGCGACTATTGCGCCGAGCACGGGGTCGAGGCCCAGGTCTGCAACCATTGGGCCGACGGCAGCGCCGGCACGGTCGAGCTGGCGCGCAAGGTGGTGGCCCTGGCCGAGGACCATTCCCAGTTCCGCACCCTGTACGACGACGACCTGCCGCTGTGGGAGAAGATGCGGACGATCGCGACCTCGATCTACGGCGCCGATGACATCATCGCCGACAAGCGGGTGCGCGACCAGTTCGCCCAGTACCAGAAGGCCTATGGCCATTTCCCGCTCTGCGTCGCCAAGACCCAGTACAGCTTCTCCACCGACCCGGCGCTGAAGGGCGCGCCGTCACACCATGTGGTGCCGGTGCGCGAGCTGCGCCTGTCGGCGGGGGCGGAGTTCCTGGTGGCGATCTGCGGCGAGATCATGACCATGCCCGGCCTGCCCCGGAGCCCCGCGGCCAACAATATCCGGCTGGATGAGGGCGGGCGGATCGAGGGGCTGTTCTGATCGGCCGCATGACCCGTCCGCACGGCTGACGTCCGGCATCGGCGTTTGACCCGGCGGTGGCCGGGCGGGACAGTGCCTTCCCGTTTCCGAGGACGATCCGATGCTGCTGCACCCCGACCGCCATCTCACCGTCTGCGGCCTGGAGGAGATCGCCGGCTTCCGCGCCGCCGGCGTCACCCATGTGCTGTCGATCGCCGATCCGGGCACCCCGGCCGAGACCTATTTCGACGGCTTCGCGCCGCATCGCCGCCTCGACCTGCGGTTCCACGACATCATCGATGAGCGGCCGGGCGAGATCCTGCCGACCCCCGGGCATGTTGCGTCGATCCTGGAGTTCGGCGAGACCATGGCGGCAGAGGGCGAGAGCCTGCGCCACCTGCTGGTGCATTGCCACATGGGCATCTCGCGCTCGACCGCCTCGATGCTGATGCTGATCGCCCAGCGCCATCCGGGCGAGGAGGAGGCCTCGGTGGCGAGGCTGGCGGCGATCCGGCCGCAGGCCTGGCCGAACACGGTGATGATCGACTATGCCGAGGTGGCGCTGGGCACCCAGGGCCGGCTGCGCGACGCGCTGCTGCCGCAGTACCGCCGGGTCAGGGACGAGCAGCCGGACCTGATCACCATGCTGCGCCGTGTCGGCCGCGGGCGGGAGATTCCGGCGGACTGAGGCGCTCTTTCGCTTCGTAGGTTGGGTTCGCGATAAGCGAACCCAACAGCGTCGCGGCAGGATGGTTGGGTTCGCCTCGGCGAACCCAACCTACTGAGTTAAGACGGGTGGAAGCAGGCCATGAAGACTAAGAACCCGCATATCGGCGAAAGCTTCGAGAGCTTCCTGCGCGAGGACGGCATTTACGATGAGGTCACGGCGACCGCCATCAAGCGGACCCTCGCGCTGAAAACCCCTTGGCGCAGGGCGACGCCTGCGTGTCGCGCCTAAGCTCGCGCCGGGCCGGTCGGCTCTGCACCATGCCCACGCTCACCCTGGACCCGCCCGGATCGATGTCCCGATACTCAGTCTTCTCCCTCGTCCGCAACGCGCTGTCGCACCACGAAGGCTGGCAGAAGGCGTGGCGTTCGCCCGACCCCAAGCCGGCCTATGACGTGGTCATCGTCGGCGGCGGCGGCCACGGCCTGGCCACCGCCTACTACCTGGCGAAGGAGCACGGCATCACCAATGTCGCGGTGCTGGAGAAGGGCTGGATCGGCGGCGGCAACACCGGCCGCAACACCACCATCGTCCGCTCCAACTACCTCTACGACGCCTCGGCCTTCATCTACGAGCACGCGCTGAAGCTGTGGGAGGGCCTGTCGGCCGACCTCAACTACAACGTCATGTTCAGCCAGCGCGGCGTGATGAACATCTGCCACGACCCGCATGAGGCGCGCGAGCTGATGCGCCGGCTGCACGCCAACCGGCTGAACGGCATCGACAGCGACTGGCTGAGCCGCGAGCAGGTGCTGGAGTTCTGCCCTGCCCTGAACCCGGACCCGACCATCCGCTTCCCGGTCTATGGCGGCACCGTGCAGCGCCGGGCCGGCACGGCGCGGCACGACGCCGTCGCCTGGGGCTATGCCCGCGGCGCCGACAGCCGCGGCGTCGACATCATCCAGAACTGCGAGGTCACCGGCTTCCGCACCGAGCAGGGGCGCGTCGTCGGGGTCGAGACCACGCGCGGCACTATCGGCGCCGGCAAGGTCGGCGTGGTCGCGGCCGGCCACAGCTCGGTCCTGGCCAACCTCGCCGGCTTCCGCCTGCCGCTGGAGAGCCACCCGCTGCAGGCGCTGGTGTCCGAGCCGATCAAGCCGGTGATCGACTGCGTCGTCATGTCGAACGCCGTGCACGCCTATGTCAGCCAGTCCGACAAGGGCGAGCTGGTGATCGGCGCCGGCATCGACGGCTACGTCTCCTACTCCCAGCGCGGCGGCTTCGCCATCATCGAGGAGACGCTGGCGGCGATCGTCGAGATGTTCCCGATCTTCAGCCGCATGCGCATGCTGCGGCAATGGGGCGGCATCGTCGACGTGGCGCCGGACGCCAGCCCGATCATCGGCAAGACCCCGGTCGAGAACCTGTTCATCAACTGCGGCTGGGGCACCGGCGGCTTCAAGGCCACCCCGGGCTCGGGCCATGTCTTCGCCCACACCGTCGCCCGCGGCGAGCCGAACGCCATCGCCGCGCCCTTCGCGCTGGACCGCTTCAGCTCCGGCGCGCTGGTGGCCGAGCACGGCGCCGCCGCCGTGGCGCATTAAGGAACCCGAGCCATGTTCCTGATCGACTGCCCCTGGTGCGGCCCGCGCGACCAACGCGAATTCCGTTGCGGCGGCGAGGCCCATATCCGGCGCCCGGCCAACCCGGCCGAGCTGAGCGACGCGGAATGGGCCGACTATGTCTTCATGCGCTCCAGCCCCAAGGGGCTGCACTATGAGCGTTGGGTCCACATCCATGGCTGCCGGCGCTGGTTCAACATCGCCCGCAACACGGCGACCGACGAGATCCTGGCCGTCTACGGCCCGGGCGACCCGCCGCCCGCGATCGACGGCCAGTCCATCCCCACCCCGTCCGGCGAGCCGGCGCGGGGCACCGCCAACGCGCCGCTGGTCGATCCCGCCAGCGCTTCCGGCTCGCAGATTCCATGACCCAACGCTACCGCCTGGTCGGCCGCGGCGCCGATATCGACCGCACCCAGGGCGTCGCCTTCGCCTTCGACGGCACGTCGTATCGCGGCTATGAGGGCGACACGCTGGCCTCGGCCCTGCTGGCCAACGGCGTCCATCTGATGGGCCGCAGCTTCAAGTATCACCGGCCGCGCGGCGTGATCTCGGCCGGACCGGAGGAGCCGAACGCGCTGGTCCAGCTGGGCCCGGACGCGGCCCGCACCGACCCGAACAGCCGCGCCACCCAGGTCGAGCTGTTCGACGGACTGGTGGCGCGCAGCCAGAACCGCTGGCCGTCGCTGCGCTTCGATTTCAATGCGGTCAACGACCTGTTCGCGCCGCTGATTCCGGCCGGCTTCTACTACAAGACCTTCATGTGGCCGCGCTCGCCCAAGGCCTGGATGGTCTATGAGCGCTTCATCCGCAAGGCGGCCGGCCTCGGCGTGTCGCCGCGCCAGCCGGACCCCGACCGCTACGACCATATGAACGCGCATTGCGACGTGCTGGTGGTCGGCGGCGGCATCGCCGGGCTCGGCGCCGCCCTGGCCGCTTCCCGCGCCGGCGCCCGTGTGATCCTGGCCGAGGACCAGGGGCGCTTCGGCGGCTGGCTGCGGTCGGAGCCGACGGCGTCGATCGGCGAGGCCGGCGCGCTCGACTGGGTCGAGGCGACGGTGGCCGAGCTGGCGTCGATGCCCGATGTTCGGGTGCTGCCGCGCACCACCGCCTTCGGCTATTACGGCCACAACTGGCTGGGCCTGCTGGAGCGCACCAGCGACCACATCGCGCCGCATGCGGTGCCGGCCGGCACGCCGCGGCAGCGGCTGTGGAAGGTGCGGGCGAAGCAGGTGGTGCTGGCCACCGGGTCGATCGAGCGCAGCCTGGTGTTCGCCGAGAACGACCGTCCCGGCATCCTGCTGGCCGGCGCCGCCAACATCCTCGCCTGGCTCGAGGAATGGCTGCAGACCGAGTGGCCGGACCTCAAGGGGCCGGCGATGGTCGACACCCGGCGGGATCCGGAGGGGCCGCTGGTGCGGGCGGCGCGCGCCGCCGGCCTGCCGGTCTATGCCGGCCATGCCGTGGTCGGCACCTCCGGCCGCCTGCGGGTGAACGAGGTGCGGCTGATGCCGCTGGCCGCCGACGGCCAGTCGGTGCGGCGCGGCGCCGAGACCACCATCGCCTGCGACGCCGTCGCCATGTCCGGCGGCTGGAACCCGGTGCTGAACCTGCAGTCGCAGTCGCGCGGCAAGCTGCGCTGGGACGAGGCGCGGTCGACCTTCATGCCCGGCCAGTCCTTCCAGGCCGAGCGCTCGGCCGGCGGCTGCGCCGGCACGGTGCGCCTCGCCGACGCGCTGCAGGAGGGCCTCGTGGCCGGCGCCGCCGCGGCCTCGGCCGCCGGGCTGAGCCCGGTGCCGGTGCCGGTGCCGCCGGTCGAGACCGCGCAGGAGGAGCCGCAGGCCGGCGACGACCGGCCGCTGTGGTACGTGCCGTCGGACCGGCCGGCCAATGCCGTGCGCGCCTTCGTCGACTTCCAGAACGACGTCACCGCCAAGGACCTGCGGCTGGCGCTGCGCGAGGGCATGGTCTCGGTCGAGCACGTCAAGCGCTACACCACCACCGGCATGGCCACCGACCAGGGCAAGACCGGCAACGTCAACGCCCTCGGCATCGTCGCCCAGACCATGGGCAAGACCATTCCGGAGATCGGCGTCACCACCTTCCGCCCGCCCTACACCCCGGTCACCTTCGGCGCCATCGCCGGGCGCAGCGTCAAGGCGCTGTACGCCCCGATCCGCCGCACCCCGATGCACAGCTGGGCCGAGAAGCACGGCGCGGTGTTCGAGAATGTCGGCGGCGGCTGGAAGCGCGCCTGGTACTTCCCGAAGCCGGGCGAGGACATGCACGCGGCGGTGAACCGCGAGGTCAAGGCGGCGCGGAATTCGGTCGGCGTGATGGACGCCACCACCCTCGGCAAGATCGACGTCAGGGGGCCGGACGCGGCGGAGTTCCTGAACCGGGTCTACACCAACGCCTGGGCCAAGCTGGCGATCGGCGGCTGCCGCTACGGCCTGATGCTGGGCGAGGACGGCATGGTCAAGGATGACGGCGTCACCACGCGCCTCGCCGACGACCATTTCCACATGACCACCACCACCGGCGGCGCCGCCAACATCCTCGCCTGGCTCGAGGAATGGCTGCAGACCGAGTGGCCGGACCTCAAGGTGTTCCTGACCTCGGCCACCGAGCAATGGGCGGTCGCCACCATCTCCGGCCCGAAATGCCGCGAGCTGCTGTCGCGCCTGACCGACATCGACCTGTCGAACGAGGCCTTCCCGCATCTGAGCATGCGCGAGGGCACGGTGGCCGGGCTGCCGGCGCGGGTGTTCCGCATCTCCTTCACCGGCGAGCTGTCCTACGAGATCAACGTCCCGGCCGCCTACGGCCTGGCCCTGATGGAGGCGATCGAACGGGCGGGGCAGGGGCTGGACCTGACACCCTACGGCACCGAGGCGATGCATGTGCTGCGGGCCGAGAAGGGCTTCATCATCGTCGGCCAGGAGACCGACGGCACCACCACCCCGGGCGACCTGGGCATGAACTGGATCGTCGGCAAGAAGAAGCCGGACTTCATCGGCAAGCGCTCGCTCGACCGGGCCGACACGGCGCGGGCCGACCGCAAGCAGCTGGTCGGCCTGCTGACCGACGACCCGAAGCTGGTGCTGGAGGAGGGGGCGCACATCATCGACACCGCCACGCCGGGCGCCCCGCCGGTGCCGATGCTGGGCCATGTGACCTCGAGCTACTGGAGCCCGAATCTCGACCGCTCGATCGCGCTGGCGATGGTCAAGGGCGGGTCGGGGCGGCTCGACGGCACGGTCCACATCGCCATGCCCGACCGCACCATCGCGGCCAAGGTGGTGAAGCCGGTCTTCGTCGATCCCGAGGGAGGGCGCCAGCATGCCTGACACCATGTCCGTTCCGGGCGAGGCCGCGGCCCGGCGCTCGGCGACCGCTGGGCTGGTCCGGCCGCTGGTGGCGCCGGCCAATCCGGGCGTCCGACTGGCCGAGATCGTGCATGAGGCCAAGCTGAACTTGCGCGGCGACCTGGCCGATGCCGGCTTCGGCGCGGCCGTGGCCGGAGCCCTTGGGCTCGACCTGCCGGCGCGGCCGGGCATCGCCGCGGCCGAGGGCGTGGCGGCGCTGTGGCTCGGCCCGACCGAATGGCTGGTGGTCGACGGCGTCGACCGCGAGGCCGACCTGGCCGCCCGGCTGCAACGTGCGCTGGCCGGCCGGCACGCCGCGGTGACCAACGTCACCGACAACTGGACGGTGATCGCGCTGGCCGGGCCGAAGGCGCTGGACATGCTGGCCAAGGGCTGCCCGCTGGACCTGCATCCGCGCGCCTTCCCGGTGGGTTCGGTGGCGCAGAGCATGGTCTGCCACGCCGACGTGGTCCTGCACCGCACCGACGACGCGGATGGCGCGCCGCGGCTGCGGATCTATGTCCGCCGGTCCTTCGCCCAGTATCTCTGGGACTGGCTGGCCGATGCAGGGCTGGAATACGGGGTCGGCGAGGGCTGAGGCCCGGCCGACTCTGGACTCTATGACCTGGGAGGTAGTTGGACGGCCTCCACCAATCGGCTTTGCTCCCCCTCGACGCCGGCGATCCCGTTCGCCGGGGCATCGAGAGGAGCCAGCATGCCGTCCTATCCGATCCATACCATCGCCACGGCGCCCGAGACGGCGCAGCCGGTTCTCGAGCAGCTCGAGAACACCTTCGGCATGGTCCCCAACATCGCGGGGGCCATGGCGAATTCGCCGGAGCTGATCAAGGCCTTCGCCGGCCTGTTCCAGCAGGTCCATTCCGGCACCTTCACCGAAGCGGAGATCCAGACCCTCCTGCTGACCAATGCGGTCACCAATGCCTGCGATTGGGCGGTGGCGTTCCACACCCTGCTGGCCCTGAAGGAGGGGCTCGCACCCGCCGATGTCGAAGCGATCCGCGGCCGCGGTGTCCCGGCCGACGGTCGGCTGGCTGCCCTGTCCGGCCTGGCCCGGATGCTGATCGAGACGCGCGGCCATGTCAGCGACGATGATCTCGAAACCTTCGTCGCTGCCGGGTTCCGCCGGGAGCAGGCGTTGGAGATGCTGGCCGTGACCGCAGCGTCGACCATCACCAACTATGCCGGCACCATGACCCGGCCGCCGCTCGAGGACGCCTTGCTGCCGCATGCCTGGCGGACCTGACCGGCCGCTTCGAGGGAGTCCCGCCATGCCCATGCAGGATCCGATTGCCAGGCCGCGCGGCGGCCAAGTCGGCGCCCTGCTGCGGCATTGGCGCGATCTGCGCCGCAAGAGCCAGCTGGAGCTGTCGTTCGACACGGGCGTGTCGCAGCGGCATCTCAGCTTCATCGAGGTCGGGCGCAGCGTTCCCAGCCGCCAGATGCTGATCGACATCGCCACCGCGCTGGACATGCCTCTGCGCGACCGGAACACGCTGCTCCTGGCCGGTGGCTATGCGCCGATATACCCCGACGGTGCCTGGGACGGCCCGGAGATGCGCAGCATCACCACCGCCCTGGAGCGCATGCTCCGCCAGCATGAGCCGTTTCCGGCCCTGGTGATGGATCGCTATTGGAACGTGCTCCTGACCAACCGATCCGCGCCGCGCTTTTTCAGCCGCTTCACGGATCTGTCCGCGCGCAAGGCGCCGCGCAACATGCTGCACCTGGTGTTCGATCCGGATGGCCTGCGTCCCTGCATCGTCGATTGGCCGACTGTCGCGGAAAGCCTGATCCAGCGTGTCCATCGCGAAGCTGTGGGACGCGTCATCGACGACAGGATCAAGGGGCTGCTGGCGGCGCTCATGGCCTATCCGGACGTCGAGCCCGCCTGGGCGTCCCTCAAGGCAACAGACGTCCAGGGCCCGACGCCGGTCATCCCGATCGGCCTCGTCAAGGACGGCAGAGTGCTCAACTACTTCTCCATGATCGCGACCGTCGGCACGCCCCGGACAGTCGCGGCCCAGGAACTCCGCATCGAGTGCATGTTCCCGGCGGATGAAGCGACCGAAGCGTTCCATGCCGAGCTCATGGCCGGGGAGCCGACATAGGCGGCGACGGCTCGGCAGAGCCTTGATCCCGGTGGACAGGTCGGAACTCTCGGGCGACCCTGAGCCCGAACGCCGCCGTGACTCACGGCGATCCAAGAGCCGGAGGAACGCCCCATGCCCGAGACCAGGACCTATGATGGCGGCTGCCATTGCGGCGCCGTGCGTTACCGGGTCGAGACCGACCTGGCGAAGGTGCTGAGCTGCAACTGCTCGCACTGCCAGAAGCGCGGCCTGATGCTGACCTTCGTCACGCCCGACCACTTCACCCTGCTGTCGGGCGGCGACGGGCTGGCCGACTACCAGTTCAACAAGAAGGTGATCCATCACCTGTTCTGCCCGAGCTGCGGCATCGAATCCTTCGCCCGCGGCCGCAAGCCGGACGGCACCGAGATGGTCGCGATCAATGTCCGCTGCCTGAACGACATCAACCTTACGACCGTGACCGCGATCCCGATCGACGGCCGCAGCCACTGACCCTTCTTTCTGCGCCGGGGAGACCCCATGAATCTCGCGACCAAGCTGAAGCAGCGCGCCGCCGAGGGCCGGCCGGTCCGAATCGGCCTGATCGGCGCCGGCAAGTTCGGCTCGATGTTCCTGGCGCAGCTGCGCACCACCACCGGCCTGCATCTGCTGGCCGTTGCCGACCTGTCGGCGGAGCGGGCGCGACAGGCGATGGCGACCACCGGCTGGGACGTCGATGCGGTCCAGGCCTCCTCCTTCGAGGATGCCCGCAAGACCGGGCGGACCCATGTCACCGAGGATGCCGAGGCGCTGATCCGCGCGGACGGGCTGGACGTCGTGGTCGACGCCACCGGCAGCCCGGCCGCCGGCATCCGCCACGCGCTGCTGTCGGCCGAGAACGGCCGCCACATCGTCATGGTCAATGTCGAGGCCGACGTGCTGGCCGGCGCCTATCTGGCCGAGCGGTTCCGCCAGGCGGGGCTGGTCTACAGCCTGGCCTATGGCGACCAGCCGGCGCTGGTGTGCGAGCTGGTCGACTGGGCCGAGACCTGCGGCTTCCGGGTGGTGGCCGCCGGCAAGGGCACGAAGTACCTGCCGAGCTATCACCAGTCGACGCCCGACACGGTCTGGGGCCATTTCGGCATCACCGACGAGGAGGCGCGGGCGGGCGGCATGAACCCGCAGATGTTCAACTCCTTCATCGACGGCACCAAATCGGCGATCGAGATGGCGGCGATCGCCAACGCCACGGGGCTGGCGGCGCCGCGCGACGGCCTGCTGTTCCCGCCGGCGGGCGCGCATGACCTCGCCCGGGTTCTGCGGCCGCGCGAGGCCGGCGGCGTGCTCGAACACGCCGGCATGGTCGAGGTGGTGACCAGCCTGGAGCGCGACGGCCGGCCGGTGGTCAACGACCTGCGCTGGGGCGTCTATGTCGTGTTCGAGGCCGACGACGACGATGCGCGCGCCGCCTATACGCGCCGCTGCTTCCGCGAATACGCCATCACCACCGATCCCTCCGGCCGCTACGGGGCGCTGTACCGGACCGTGCATTTCATCGGCCTCGAGCTCGGCGTCAGCGTCGCCTCGGCGGCGCTGCGGCACGAGGCGACCGGCAGCCCGACCGGCTTCCGCGCGGATGCGGTCGCCGTGGCCAAGAAGCCGCTCGCCGCCGGCGAGATGCTGGACGGCGAGGGCGGCTACACGGTCTGGGGCCGGATCATGCGGGCGGAGGATTCGCTGGCGGCCGGCGCCCTGCCGATCGGCCTCGCCCACAAGGTCAAGCTGGTGCGGCCGGTGGCGGCCGGCGACGTGGTGCGCTGGGACGACGTCGCGATCGAGCAGACCGAGGCGGTCCGCATCCGCCGGGCGATGGAGGCTGGCATGCGGCAATTGCGTTGTGAGTCAAATAATTAGCATCCTAATAGTTTCGCCATGTCAGACACCCTCTCCACCGCGCGGGACGATTTCGGGTTCCGCCTGCACCTCGTCGCCCGGCTGTGGCGGCGCGAGATCGACGAGGCGCTGGGCCGCTACGGGCTCAGCGCCGCCACCTGGCAGCCGCTGCTGCATGTCTCCCGCCTGGGCGAGGGCCTGCGGCAGCGCGACCTGGCGGAGTCCCTCGGCATCGAGGGGCCGTCGCTGGTCCGCCTGCTCGACACGCTCGAAACCCAGGGGCTGATCGAGCGGCGCGAGGACGAATCCGACCGCCGGGCCAAGGCGGTGCATCTGACCGCGGACGGCCGCACCCTGGTCGAGGGCATCCGCGGCATTGCGGCCGAGGTGCGCGAGCGTCTGCTCGCTGGCATCTCCGACGAGGATATGGTGCTCTGTCTCGGCCTGCTGGGCCGGATCGAGGGCAACCTCGCTGCCGGCCGGCCGGCGCCGGAGGGTGGCCGCTAGGCCCGTCGAGGGAATGAATGGACTGGCCGACCTGGCGTGACGGCGTGTTCTCGCTGCGCACCTTCTGCGCCGCGCTCCTGGCCGCCTGGATCGCCCTGCGCATCAACGTGTCCTCGCCCGGCACGGCGATGCTGACCGTCTACATCGTGTCGCAGCCGCTGACTGGGATGATGCTGTCGAAGAGCGTCTACCGCGTGCTCGGCACCAGCGCCGGGGTCATCGCCAGCATGACCTTCATCGGCCTGTTCGCGCAGGAGCGCGAGCTGTTCGTGCTGGCCAGCGCCCTGTGGTTCGGGGTCTGCATCTACGTCTCGGTGCTGCTGCGCGACGCGCCCAGCGCCTACGCGCCGCTGCTGGCGGGCTACACCGCCGCGATCATCGGCTTCCCGGCGATCACCCAGCCGGAGGCGGTGTTCGACATCGCCACCAACCGCTGCGTCGAGATCCTGCTGGGGATCGGCTGCGCCGGGGTGCTCAGCGCCATCGTCCTGCCGCGCCCGGTCGGGCCGGTGCTGCGGGGCCGGATCGAGGTGCTGCTGGCGGCCACGGCCAAATGGGCGGTCGGCATCCTGCGGACCGAGGGCACCGACGAGGCGTCCCAGGCCGACCGCGGCCGGCTGATCGGCGATGCGGTGGCGCTGGAGACGCTGCGCGCCCATGCCGTGTTCGACACCCGCGCGATCCGCCTGGCCAATGACGTGATCCGCCAGCTGCAGGGGCGGCTGTTCACCTTCCTCGCCATGCTGGTCTCGGTGCAGGAGCGCGGGCGGCTGCTGCGCTTCCGCGACCCGGCGCGGTGGCAGGCGATCCGCCCGGCCTTCGAGGCGGTGGCGCGGATCATGGACCGGTCCCTCGGCCCGGACCAGCCGGATGACGACGAGAGCATCGGCGCCGCCCGGCGCCTGATCGACACGATGCAGCCGACGCTGGAGGAACTGAGGCAGAGCCAGACGGCGATGGTCGTGCGGATCCTGCTGGACCGGCTGCAGGACGTGCTGACGCTGCGCGACGACTGCCTGCGGCTGCGCGACCATGTCGCCGCCGGCACCCGGCCGCGCACCATGCGCTCGGCGCCGTCGGTCAGCCGGCACCGCGACCAGGCCGCCGCCATCATGGCCGGGATCACCGCCTTCACCGCGCTGGCGGTCGCCTGCAGCTTCTGGATCCTCACCGCCTGGCCGAACGGCGCCGCGGCGGCGACCATCCTGGTCGTGGTCTTCGGCTTCTTCTCCGGCGCGGACGAGCCGGCGCTGCCGGCCAAGGAATTCCTGCGGATGGCGTCGGTCGCCTGCGTCATCTACCTGCTCTATTTCACGCTGGTGCTGCCCCGGGTCGACGGCTTCCCCATGCTGGCCCTGGTGCTGGCCACGGTGCTGGTGCCGGCCGGCATGCTGATGCCGGCACCGCGGATCGGCGCCTCCGGGCTGCTGCTCTGCATCAACTTCCTGACCCTGCTGGGGCTGTCCGACCGCGCGTCGCTCGACTTCGCCGGCGCCATCAACAACAGCCTCGCCACCCTGGCCGGCATCGCCCTGGCGGTGCTGCTGTTCCGGCTGATCCGGCCGCTCGGCGTGCGCTGGATGGCGCAGCGCTTCGTCACCGGCATCATGGCCGACCTGTCGCGCATGGCCTCCGGCAGCGGCCTGTCGCAGGCCGAGTTCGAGAGCCGGATGTTCGACCGCATCAACGGCCTGTTCTCGCGGCTCGACCATGCCTCGCCCGGCGACCGACCGATCCTGCATGGCAGCCTGGCCAGCCTGCGCGTCGGCCACAACATCATGATCCTGCGCCGCCTGTCGGGCCGGCTGCCGCCGCCCGGCACGCGGGCGGTGGCGGCGGCGCTGGCCGCGCTGGAGCGCCATTTCGGCCTGGCCTGGCGGCACCGCGGCCCCAGCGGCCCCGAAGCGATGGCCGCCCTGGCGCGGGCCGGCGAGGCGCTGCAGGGGCTCGACACCGACCGCAACACTGTCACCGCCCTGGTCTCGGTCACCGCGATCTGGGTGACCCTGTCCTACCAGTCCGAATTCTTCGCCATGCCGCAGACCGACGGCCCGGCCCTCATCCGTGACCTGATTGTGCCGACACCATGATCAAGGAAATCGACCTCGCCGGCGTGTACCTGTCGCCGATGCTCGGCTACCTGGTGGTGGCGCTCGTCATCACCGGCCTGCTGCGCTTCGGGCTGGGGCGCGCCGGCGCCTATCGCTGGATCTGGCATCCGGCGCTGTTCGACCTCTCCCTGCTCCTGATCATCCTGACCGCCCTCGTCGCGCTGACGATGTGAGGGGAAGAAAGCTATGAAATACGCAGCCCTCGCCCTTCGCGTCTTCATCACCCTGGTCGTGGCGGCCGGTGCCGTCGTCGCCGGCGTGCTGCTGTGGCAGTACTACATCGACAGCCCCTGGACCCGGGACGCCCGGGTGGCGGCGGAGATCGTGCAGGTGGCGCCCGACGTCTCCGGCATCATCGTCAGCCTGCCCGTGGCCAACAACCAGGAGGTGCGGAAGGGCGACGTGCTCCTCGTGATCGACCCCGACCGCTACACCCTGGCGGTGCAGCGGGCGCAGGCCGCGCTGGACAGCCAGACGGCGCAGACCGAGCAGCTCGAGGCGGATGCCGCGCGCCGGGCCAAGCTGGGGCTCAACGCCATCTCGGTCGAGGCCCAGCAGCAGGCGGAATCGGCGGCCCGCGCCGCCCGCGCGGCGGTGGAGCAGGACCAGGCGGCGCTGGACACGGCCAAGCTGGACCTGGAGCGGACGACGATACGGTCGCCGGTCAACGGCTTCGTCTCGACCCTGATCGTGCGGCAGGGCGCCTATGCCACGGCGGGCAAGCAGGTGATGGCGATCGTCGACGCCGACAGCTTCCACGTCCGCGGCTATTTCGAGGAGACGAAGATCCCGCGCATCCGGCCGGACGACAAGGTCGAGATCCGGCTGATGGGCGTGTCGACGCCGCTGGACGGCCATGTCGTCAGCATCGACCGCGCCATCTCCGACCGCGAGGTGACGCTGAACTCGTTCTACCAGATCGTCGACGTGAACCCGACCTTCAGCTGGGTCCGCCTGGCCCAGCGCATCCCGGTCCGGATCGCGATCGACAAGGTGCCGGACGGCGTGCTGCTGGCCTCCGGCATGACCGCCACGGTCGAGGTGCTGCCGGCGGCGGAGAAGCCGGCGAAGTAGGGCGGCTCGCTACGCCTTGTCGTGTCTATACTGATTTTGATATAAGTGACTGGGCATGACGACGCGCGTTGTCTTCCTCGGGGACTCCCTGGATCGCCTTCGGGAGTTTCCGGACACGGCGCGGCGTGAGGCCGGTGTCGAGTTGCGCCAGGTCCAGCTCGGGCTGGACCCATCGGATTGGAAACCGATGAAGACGGTCGGCTCCGGCGTCCGTGAGATCCGCATTCGCGACAAAGCCGGAGCATTCCGGGTGATCTATGTCGTCAGGCGGAGCGACGCGGTCTACGTGCTCCACGCGTTTCAAAAGAAGACGCAGCAGACCGCGAAAAAGGATTTGGACTTGGCTGCTGCACGGTTGCAGCAGATCTGATGAGGCTGCCATGGAACGCCAGAGCTTCGACAATGTCTGGGATGCGCTGGAGGACACGCCGGCCGAGGCCGCGAACATGACGATGCGGTCGGATTTGCTGATCGCACTTCGTCAGCAGGTGCAGGGCTGGGACGTGACCCAGGCCGAGGCAGCCCGGCGGCTCCAGATCACGCAGCCGCGGCTGAACGACCTGCTGCGTGGTCGGATCAGCAATTTCAGCCTGGACGCGCTGATCAATCTCGCGGGCCGGGCCGGGCTGGCGGTCCGCCTCGACATCACCGAAGCAGCCTGAACTACGGCACCTACTCCGCCGCCTGCTCCTCCTCGCCGAGGAAGCCGCCGGACTGGCGGCGCCACAGCGAGGCGTAGTGGCCGTTGGCCTTCAGCAGTTCCTCGTGGCTGCCGATCTCGACGATGCGGCCGCGGTCCAGGATCACCAGCCGGTCCATCCGGGCGATGGTCGACAGGCGGTGGGCGATGGCGATCACCGTCTTGCCCTCCATCAGGTCCTCGAGCTGCTCCTGGATCGCCGCCTCGACCTCGGAATCGAGCGCCGAGGTCGCCTCGTCCAGGATCAGGATCGGCGCGTTCTTCAAGACCACCCGGGCGATCGCCACGCGCTGGCGCTGGCCGCCGGACAGCTTGACGCCGCGCTCGCCGACATGGGCCTCGTAGCCGCGCCGGCCGCGCCAGTCCTCGACATCCAGGATGAAGTCGTGGGCGTGCGCCTGCTTGGCCGCGGCCACCACCTCGGCCTCGGTCGCGGTCGGCCGGCCGTAATTCAGGTTCTCGAAGATCGACCGGTGCAGCAGCGAGGTGTCCTGGGTCACCACCGAGATCTGCTCGCGCAGGCTCTCCTGCGTCACCCCGGCGATGTCCTGGCCGTCGATCAGGATGCGGCCGCGCTCCAGGTCGAAGAAGCGCAGCAGCAGGTTGACCAGGGTCGACTTGCCGGCGCCGGAGCGGCCGACGAGGCCGATCTTCTCGCCCGGCCGGATGTCGAGGTTCATGTTCTCGATCACCCCGCCCGGCCGGCCGTAGTTGAAGCTGACCTGGTCGAAGCGGATGCCGCCCTCGGTCACCTTCAGCCGCTTGGCGCCCGGCTTGTCGACCAGCCGCAGCGGGTTGGCGATCGAGATCATGCCTTCCTGCACCACGCCGATATTCTCGAAGATCGTGGTCACCTGCTGCGCCACCCAGCCGGCCATGTTGACGATCTGCCAGGTCAGCGGCAGCACCATGGCGACGGCGCCCAGCGCCACCAGCCCCCGGCTCCACAGCAGAATGGCGATGGCCGCGGTCGACACCACCAGCGTCGCGTTGGTGGTCGACAGGCACAGGTTGAACAGGGTGATCAGCCGCAGCTGGCTGCGGAAGATCGTGGTGTGGCCATCCACCGCCTCGCGGACGTACTCGTCCTCCTCCTTCGCCCGGGCGAACAGCTTCACCGTCAGGATGTTGGTGTAGCTGTCGACGATCCGGCCGGTCAGCAGCGACCGCGCCTCCGACATCTCCAGCGAGCGCTGCTTCAGCCGCGGCACGAAATAGGTGAGGAGGAGGATGTAGACCGCGAACCAGCCGACGGTCGGCAGCGCCAGCCACAGGTCGGCGCTGGCCAGCAGCACCAGCGCGCTGGTGCCGTAGACGGTCAGGTACCAGACCGCGACGATCGACGTCACCGTGCTGTCGCGCAGGGCCACGCCGGTCTGCATCACCCGGTTGGCGATGCGGCCGGCGAAGTCGTTCTGGAAGAAGGTCCAGCTCTGCCGCACGACGTGCCAGTGGCTCTGCCACCGGACCAGGTTGGTGAAGCCCGAGGCGATGATCTGGTTGGTGATCAGCGCCTGCAGGAACAAGGCAGCAGGGCGGCACACCAGCAGCACCGCCGTCATGCCGGCCAGCAGGTGCCAATGGTCGGCGAACAGCGCTTCGGGCGTGACGGTGCTGAGCAGGGTGACGACCCGGCCGATGAACACCGGGATCAGCGCGTCGAGCAGCGCGACGGCCAGCCCGGCGCCGAGCAGGGCGACGTAGTACCAGCGGACCTGTCGCAGGAAGAACCAGTAGAACCGCAGCAGGTTGCCCGGCGGCTGGCCAGGCATGCCCGTGGCGGTCGGCAGCACGCGGGCTTCGAAAAAGCGGAACATGGGGAGGTCTTCCGGCGGGCGTTTTATTTTTTGGGCGGCAGGGTTACAGCCTGCGCCGACAATGTCGCGACGAAAAGACCGGACAATTGGACACAGGAATTCGTTCAGCGCAGGGCTCGCGACAGTTTCGTCTGTGCGCGCGGTCACTGGCGGGCCGGTGCCGGCGCGCCAGGATTGCCGCCATGGATGCAGGGGCGCGGCCGGATCGTTCGGCCGCGGCATCCGAAGTGGGGCTAATATGAAGTACATCTTCGTGCCGCTGCTGGTGGCGTTGGCCGGATGGGGCATCCGGCCGGCCTTGGCCGACGACATTCACGACGCGCTCGACCAGGCCGACTCGGCCTATGGCAGCGGCGATTACGGCCGGGCGAAGAAGGCGGCCGATCTGGCGTCCACGCTGCTCGGCCAGCAGGCCGCCGAGCAACTGGCCAAAGCTCTGCCCGGGCCGCTCGACCTGTCGGCGCTGAAGTGATCGGTGGGCGAGGGGCCTTGCCCCTCGGCTCGGCGGCCGGATCGCTGCCGAAGTCGACATGGCCGCTGTTGAGGCCCCGCATCATCTCGGTGAAGCCGGCGATGCTGCGCGCCGAGAAACCGCCATGCGACAGGGCCTCGGCCCAGCCGGCCTCCGGCACGGCGACGGCCTGCACCGGCTTGCCGAGCGCCCGGGCGAAGGCCGCGGCGACGTCGTTCGGAGAGTAAACAGCCGGTCCCTGCAGGGCGATCGTCCGGCGCCCGGCCCAGTCCTGGCGCAGGGTCTCGGCGGCGGCGCGGCCGATATCGGCGGTGGCGACCATCGGGATGGCCCGGTCGAGCGGCGCCAGGAAGCTGGGCAGCACGCCCTCGGCGGCGGCGACGCCGGCCACCTCCGCCCAGTTCTCCATGAAATAGGCGGCGCGGATGAAGGTCACCGGCAGGCCGATCCCGGCCAGCCGCTGCTCCAGGGTCCGGAGGGTGGCGATGATCCCGGTTCCGCTCGGCCGGTCCGCGGCGACCGAGGACAGAACCACCAGCTTCGGCAGGCGGGCGGCGGTCGCCGCCTGGGCGATGCTGTCCGCCACGACCGCGGCGTCGCGGAAGGGATCCTCCGCCGCATAGCCGGTCGGGTTCAGCAGATAGGCGCCGCGCGCCCCGGACAGGGCGGCGGTCAGCGCCGCGGCATCGGCGAGGTCGGCGACCGCGACCTCGGCGCCCTGCCGCGCCCAGCTCTCTCCCTTGGCGGCATCGCGAACCAGAACGCGGACGCGCTCGCCCGCCTCGATCAGGGTTCGGGCGGTGGCGGCGCCCGTGTTCCCGCTCACGCCGGCGACGACATACATGGCTCTCTCCTGCATTCACCCGCCCGCAGCCGGGTCGGTGCCGAAGAGATGCGACGGCGGTGGCCATATCGCAAATGCATGGATATGATCGTCTGCATGCGTGAAGTGGATCTGGCCGGAGTCGACCTCAACCTGCTGAAGCTGCTCGACGCGCTGCTGCGCGAGCGCAGCGTCACCCGGGCCGGGCTGCGGCTCGGCCTCAGCCAGCCGGCGGCCAGCCGGGCGCTCGGCCGGCTGCGTCGGCTGCTGGCCGACCGGATCGTGGTGCGGACGCCGCAGGGGCTGGAGCTGACGCCGCGGGCCGCCGCCCTGGCCGAGCCGGTGGCGCGGCTGCTGGAGGGCGCCCGGGCGATCGTGGCGCCGGCGGCCTTCGACCCGGCGACGGCACGGGGCCGCGTCACCATCGTCGGCGTCGACTACACCACCCTGCTGGTGATGCCGGCTCTGGTGGCGCGGCTGTCGCGCCTGGCGCCGGGGCTGGACCTGGAGATTCCGCCTCTGGCCGGCGACCATGCCGAGCCGATCGCCGCGGATGCCGCCGACCTGGCGCTCGGCGTCTACGACACCCTGCCGGCCGGCTTCTTCCGCCGGGCGCTCTACGACGAGGACCTGGTCTGCGCCGTCCGCCGCGGCCATCCGGTGATCGCGGCGGGGCTGACGCTGGAGCGCTTCGCCGCCCTGTCGCATCTGCTGGTGATCATCACCGGCCGCGGCGAGGCGCCGGTCGACGTGGCGCTGGCCCGGCACGGGCTGACCCGGCGGGTGGCGATGCGGATGCCGCATTTCATCGCCGCGCCGATGCTGGTGGCCGAGACCGACATGATCCTGTCGCTGCCGCGCCGGCTGGCGCGCCGCATCGCCGCCACCACGCCGATCGAGGTGCTGGAGCTGCCGCTCGAGATCGAGCCCCTCACCGTGTCGATGATCTGGCACGAGCGGCGGCAGGACGACCCGGCCCATGCCTGGGTGCGCCGGCAGGTGGCGGAGGCCGCGCGCGAGGCGACCCGGGACTGACCGCCGGGCGACACGAGAACAGGCTTTGACCGCGGCGGCGCGGCGTCGTGAGATAGTGCCGGACAGGGGAGGTGCGGATGAGCCTGGTGCCGGTGATCGATCTGGCGCCCGCTTTGGCGGGGGAAACGGGGCCGGTGGCCGCTGCGGTGGCCGAGGCCTGCGCGCGCGTCGGCTTCCTGGTGGTGACCGGCCATGGCGTGCCGGCGGCGGTGATCAACCGCGGCTGGGCCGCTGCCCGCGCCTTCTTCGACCTGCCCGAGGCGGCGAAGCGGAGCGTGGTGATGCCGCGGCCCGGCTATCCCTACGGCTATTCGCCGGTGGCGGGAGAGAGTCTGGCCCGGTCGCTCGGCGACCGGCGGCCGCCTGACCTGAAGGAGAGCTTCTCGATCGGCCCGGCCGATCTGACGCCGCCGCCCGATTCGGCGGACGCGATCGCCTTCGCCTGGGCCGCCAATCTGTGGCCGGCCGAACCGCCCGGCTTCCGCGATGCCATGCTGGCCTATTACCAGGCCCTGTCCGATCTCGCCGGCCGGCTGATGCGGCTGTTCGCGCTCGGCCTGGAACTGCCGGAAGGTTTCTTCGACAGCCGGATCGACCGGGCGATCAGCGCGCTGCGGCTGCTGAACTATCCGGACCAGCCGGTGCCGCCGGAGCCGGGGCAGCTGCGCGCCGGCGCCCACACCGATTACGGCTCGCTGACCATCCTGCTGCCGCAGGATGCGCCGGGCGGGCTGGAGGAGCAGGGGCCGGACGGGGCCTGGCACGCGGTGCCGGCGGTGCCGGGCGGCTTCGTGATCAATCTCGGCGATCTGATGGCGCGCTGGACCAACGATCGCTGGCGCTCGACCCTGCACCGCGTCGTCAACCCGCCGCCGGATGCCGCCGGGTCGACCCGGCGCCAGTCGATCGCCTTCTTCCACCAGCCGAACTGGGATGCGGAGATCGCCTGCCTGCCGAGCTGCCTCGGCCCGGGTGAAGCACCCAAATACCCACCGGTCCTGTCAGGCCCGCATCTGGCGGCGAAGTTCCGATCGACGGTGACGCTGCCGGCCGCCTAGGGGCTCAGAAATCCGAGCAGCGGCCGTTCACGTCCCAATCGCCGTAGCGGGTCGGCTCCAGCCCCTTGGGGCCGCCGATCTCGCCGGGCTTCTGCGGCACGATCTCGACTGGCGCGCCCGTTCGCGGGTCGATGCGCTCGGCCAATTCCTCGGGTGACAGAGGCTTGGGGGTCTCGCTCATGCCCTGGATATGGCGCGGCGCGGCCGCCGTGTCCAGGCTTGATCAGACGCGGGCCGGGGCCATTTGATCCGGGACGAGACAACGGAGGAATCGATGTCGGGCTATATCCGCACGGCGATGCTGCTGGCGGCCCTCACCGCGCTGTTCATGGCGGTGGGCTGGCTGCTGGGCGGGCGGGGCGGAATGATGATCGCGCTGCTGGTGGCGGTGGGCATGAACCTGTTCGCCTACTGGAACGCGGACAAGATGGTGCTGCGCATGCACAATGCGCGCGAGGTCGATGCCCGCACCGCGCCCGACTTCTACAACCTCGTCGCCCGGCTGGCCGAGCAGGCGCAGCTGCCGATGCCGCGGGTCTACATCATCGACACCGACCAGCCGAACGCCTTCGCCACCGGCCGCAACCCGCAGAATGCCGCGGTCGCCGCCACCACCGGCATGCTGAGCCGGCTGTCGGCGGAGGAGGTGGCAGGGGTGATGGCGCATGAGCTGGCGCATATCCGCAACCGCGACACGCTGATCATGACGATCACCGCGACGATCGCCGGTGCTTTGTCGATGCTGGCCAATTTCGGCCTGTTCTTCGGCGGCGGCGACAATCGCAACAACCCGCTCGGCTTCATCGGCGTGATCCTGACCGTGATCCTGGCGCCGGTCGCCGCCATGCTGGTGCAGATGGCGATCAGCCGGTCGCGCGAATACGAGGCCGACCGGGTCGGGGCCGAGATCTGCGGCCGGCCGCTGTGGCTGGCCTCGGCGCTGGAAAAGATCGAGGCGTTCTCGAAGCGGATCGACTACGGTGCGGCGGAGCGGAATCCCGCCACCGCCCACATGTTCATCATCAATCCGCTCCACGCCCATGCGGTCGACAGCCTGTTCTCGACACACCCCAAGACCGCCAACCGCGTCGCCGCGCTGCAGCGGATGGCGGGCGTCGCCCCGGCCCAGGGCCGCGGGCCTTGGGGGTGAGGCGGCCCCCTCCACAATAGCAGGCCGCCCATGACCGCCGAGGCCGCCTCCGTCCCGCGCGCAAACTCGCGGGGCGCGATCTTCGGCTGGTGCCTCTACGACTGGGCGATGAGCGCCTTCAACACGGTCATCGGCACCTTCGTCTTCTCGGTCTATTTCACCAAGGGCATCGTCGGCGATGCCGACCACGGCGCGGCGCTGTGGGGCGTCGCCGTCGGCTCCGGCGGCATCGTGGTGGCGCTGCTCTGGTTCGCCGCGCCGGACCCCTCCTGGATCATCCCGGCGATGCTGCTGGTCGGCCTTGCCAGCATCGCCTTCGAGCTGTCCTACGTCTTCTACAACGCCCTGCTGATCGACGTGGCGCCGCCGGGCATGCTCGGCCGCGTCTCCGGCTGGGGCTGGGGCCTCGGCTATTTCGGCGGGCTGGTGTGCCTGGTGATCGCGCTGTTCGGGCTGATCGGCTTCGGCGGCGCCGCGCCGCTGCTGCCGCTGCCGGCGGTGGAGTCCGCCGGCCCGCGCGCCACCGGGCCGCTGGTGGCGCTGTGGTGGGTGGTGTTCGCCCTGCCGCTGCTGCTGCTGGTCCACGAGCGGCCGGGCGGCGCGCCGATCGGGGCCGCGATCCGCCGCGGCCTGGCCGACCTGTGGCGCACGCTGAAGTCGCTGCCGGGGCAGGGCAACCTGGTGCGGTTCCTGGTCGGCAGCGCGATCTACCGCGAAGGCTTCAACATGCTGTTCGCCTTCGGCGGCATCTACGCCGCGGGCGCGCTGGGGCTCGACTTCGGCCAGCTGGTGCTGTTCGCGATCGGGCTCAACGTCACCTCCGGCATCGGCTCGATCCTGTTCGCCTGGGTCGACGACGCGATCGGGTCGAAGCCGACGATCCTGATCTCGATCGTCGGGCTCGTCGCCCTCGGCGTGCCGATCATCCTGGTCACCGACCCCTACTGGTTCATCGGCCTGGCCCTGGTGCTGGGCCTGTTCCTGGGGCCGGCCCAGGCGGCCAGCCGCACCCTGATGGGCCGGATGGCGCCGCCGGGCGGCGAGGGCGAGGCCTACGGCCTCTACGGCCTGACCGGCCGCGCCACCGGCTTCCTCGGCCCCTGGCTGTTCGCCGGCGCCACCGCTGCCTTCGCCACCCAGCGCGCCGGCATGGCCACGGTCATCGCCCTGTTCGCGCTCGGCGGGCTGATCGTGGCGACGGTGCGGGAGCCGCGGCGGGGGTGAGACCGACAATTTGACAGGCCTGCCCGCTTCCAGGACTGTGGTCGGCAAGGGCGGGGGGCATGTCCAGATGCCGATTGCGGATGCGGCGCCCCGGACGGGACGCGTGGATTACAACGGCAGCCGGTTCGGGATCGGCGGCCTGTTCCTGAAAACGGTGCTGCTGTCGCTGGTGACGCTGGGCATCTACAATTTCTGGGGCCGAACCCAGATCCGGCGGGCGGTCTGGGCTGCTGTCGGCGTCGATGGCGAGCCCCTCGAATACACCGGCACCGGCAAGGAGCTGTTCCTCGGCTTTCTCAAGGCTGTCGCCCTGCTGATCGGCATCGGCGTGGCGATGCTCGTCCTCGACTGGGTGGGCTCGCTGCTGCACTCCGGGATCGGCCTGCCACTGGCGGCGATGGCGTTCTCCCTGATCCTGGCGGTGCTCGCGGTCGCGGCGGTCTATCTCGCCATGCGCTACCGGCTGTCGCGCACCCTGTGGCGCGGCATCCGCTTCGGCCTCGACGGCGAGGCCCATCGCTTCGTCCTGGGCACCATCGGCTATTCGCTGCTGGCGCTGGCGACGCTCGGCATCTGCGTGCCGCTGCTGCGGACCTGGCAGGTACGGACGATCGTCAACAGCGCCCGCTACGGCACCGTGCCGTTCCGCATGGAGGCGTGGGGAGTGACGCTGATCTGGCCCTGGATCCTGGCCATGCTGCTGGCCGCACCGACGCTGGGCATCGCGCTGGTGTGGTATCGCGTGCGCGAGTTCCGCAGCTGGACCTCGTCCATCAGCGTCGCCGGGGTGACGCTCGACAGCCGCCTGCGCCTGGGCGACGTGCTGGGACCGGCGATCCTGCTCACGGTCATCACCGTGGTCTTCGTCGTCGGCCTGCTGCTGCCGACCATCTTCGAATGGCTGGAGGTGTGGCGGACGCGCCTGCCGCGGCCGGGCGCCAACATGCTCTCGGTCATTGCCATCGGGATCTATGTGGCGCTGGCGCCGACGATCAATTTCATCGTGCTCGGCCACACGGTGCTGAAGGCCAGCTGCGAGACCATGGCGATCGGCGGCGCGCTGGACGCCGGCCCGCGCGTCAATGCCGGAAGTGGCGGCGCCCCGTGAACACCATGGCGATGCCGGCCTGGTCGGCGGCGTCGATCACCTCGCGGTCACGCATCGAGCCGCCGGGCTGGATCACCGCGGTGGCGCCGGCCTCGACCAGGGCCAGCAGGCCGTCGGCGAAGGGGAAGAACGCCTCCGACGCCGCCACCGACCCGGCGATGCGCGAGCCGGTCTCGCCGGCCGCCTTGGCCGCCTCGGCCGACTTCGCCACCGCGATCTTGACGCTGTCCACCCGGCTCATCTGCCCGGCGCCGATGCCGACCGTGCTGCGGCCCTTGGCGAAGACGATGGCGTTGGAGCGGACATGCTTCGCCACCTGGGTGGCGAACAGCAGGTCCTCGATCTGCGCCGGGGTCGGCGCCTTGCGGGTGACCAGCTTCAGCTCCGACGCCTCCGGCGCCGCATCGTCGCGGGTCTGGGTCAGGAAGCCGCCGGCGACGCTGCGCAGGATGCGGCGGCGCTGCGTCGGGTCCTGCACCCCGCCGGTCTTCAGCACCCGCAGATTGGCCTTGGCGGCGAACACGGCCGCGGCCGCCGGCTCGACCTCCGGCGCGATCACCACCTCGGCGAACAGCGCGGTGATCGCCTGGGCCGTGGCGGCGTCGATCGGCCGGTTGGCGGCGATGATGCCGCCGAAGGCGCTGATCGGGTCGCAGGCCAGCGCCCGGGCATAGGCCTCGCCCAGCGTGGCGGCGACGGCGACGCCGCAGGGGTTGGCGTGCTTGACGATGACGACCGCGGGCTCGGTGAACTCCGACACCGCCTCGAAGGCCGCGTCGGCGTCGAGGATGTTGTTGTAGCTCAGCTCCTTGCCCTGCACCTGCTCGGCCGTGGCCGGGCCGGGCACCGACGGGCCGCTCAGATACAGCGCCGCGGCCTGGTGCGGGTTCTCGCCGTAGCGCAGCGTCTCCGCCAGCTTGCCGGACAGCGACAGGCGCGGCGGGAAGGTCTCGCCCTCGACCTCGGCGAACCAGCCGGCGATGGCGGCGTCATAGGCGGCGGTGCGGGCGAAGGCGGCGGCGGCCAGGCGGCGGCGGGTGGCGCCCAGCGTGCCGCCATGGGACGCGATCTCCAGCCGCAGCGGCTCATAGTCGACCGGCGAGGTGACGACGGCGACGAAGGCGTGGTTCTTGGCCGCGGCGCGGGTCATCGCCGGGCCGCCGATGTCGATGTTCTCGATGCCGTCGTCGAAGCTGGCGCCGCGCGCGATCGTCGCCTCGAACGGGTACAGGTTCGAGACCAGCAGGTCGATCGGCGCGATGCCGTAATCGGTCATCGCCTCGAGATGCTCGTCGCTGTCGCGCCGGGCCAGCAGGCCGCCATGGATCTTCGGATGCAGGGTCTTGACCCGGCCGTCCATGATCTCGGGGAAGCCGGTATGGGCCGACACCTCCTTGACCGGGATGCTGGCGTCCGCCAGCGCCTTGTAGGAGCCGCCGGTCGACAGGATCTCGACCCCGCGCTCGGCCAGGAACCGGGCGAACTCGACGATGCCGGTCTTGTCGGAGACGGAGATCAGCGCGCGGCGGATCGGCAGGGCGGCTTCGGTCATGATCGGCGGGCTCCAGGACGGGACTGCGCCGTCTTTAGACCCGACGGGACGGGATGTCGACGGCGGATCGAGCGACGACTCATTCCAGGGACCCGCCGGCCGCCGAAACGAGAGATGTCCTCGGTGATCAAGCTCTGGAGCCAAGTTTCGCCGCTATCCACATCTCTGCCGAACCACGCCACGACGCCGGCTTTCGTCGCGAGGCACATCACTTCCGGATCATGCCAGGGCGGCAGGACCCGTATCAGGCGGATGCCATGCGCACGGGCAAATCGTCGAAAAGTCGGAATATCGCACCCCTTCAGGGCACAGCCGTGACTGCGGAGCGCGATTCTCCTGAAACCGCGGAAACGGCCGCGCCGGTCGGTGTTCTCGATCTGCACATACGCCACCACGTCGGTGGCCGCGCTGAAGCCGATCTCGATCGATCCGTAGAAGCAGTACAGTGGCTTGTGCGCGCCCAGACGCGCGCCGTCCTCAGAAGGACGGCCACATAGCGACGCGATCTGCCTCCGGGTGGCTCCCTGCCGCAGCGGTCCGCAAGTGCCCGTGCTCAAGAACTCCGGCAGCGAAGTCGTGAGCAGGCGGCTCAAGCGGGCCGTCCTTCGGCCATCACGCCAGCCGACGCTCGCGACGCAGGATCCACTGCACGCCGGTGCTCTCGGCGCCGACCTCGCCCCAGATCACGACTTGCGTGGTCTTGCGCCGATCGGTGCCGCGGCCGGCATAGATGCCTTCCTCCAGCGCCACCTCGCCGCCATAGCCGCGCAGCCGCCAGCCGTCGCCGCCGGGCAGGCGGATGATCACCGAGCTGCCGCCCTGCACCGGCGACAGCTGCAGGGCCGGGTGCAGGTGGAAGCGGATGGCGAAGGGCAGGCCGCGGGCCGCATCGGTCTCGGCGAACAGGATGTCCTCGCCGCGCAGCTCGTCGCCATTGGCCGACAGCTCCAGCCGGCGGCGGTGGATCAGGCCCAGCGCCTCGCGGTAGCCGTCGTGCCAGGCGTCGATCAGCACCGATTGCGGCGTCTCCTGCCGGTCGACCTCGATGCCGTGCGGCCGCTTGCCGATGCCGGCGTCGCGCAGCACCTCGGCCGAATCGCGGCCGGCGACGGACAGCGTGGAATGGGCCGGGGTGCCGCGCAGCGCGGTGTGCCAGGCGCTGTCCTCGGCGCTGCCGCGGCCGGGCCAGGCGCCGCAATTGACGATCATGCGCTCGCGCCCGACCGACATCTCGAAGGACAGCAGCCCGGCATGGGCGCCGTCATCGGCGCCGGCCGGCGGCGGCGCGCCGACGTCGAGCAGTAGCAGGGTGCGGCCGGCCATCGCCCGCTCGAAGCCGCTGTGCCGTGCGCTCTTCGGCGCCCGGGCCTTGGAATCGGCCTGCGACAGCACGGCGTCGATCAGCACCGGCTCGCCCTCCTGCGCGTCGTTGAACAGGGCGAAGCCGCCGTCGCCATGGCGCAGCAGGCGCAGCGCCGGGGCCATCCGGTCGATCGCCAGGTGCAGCGCGTCCGGCACATGCGCCTGGGCGGCGCGGAAGGCGGCGCGGATGTCGATCAGCTGGCGCAGCACGGTCAGGTGCACCGCCGGGTTGCGCTGGACGTGCCCGCCATCCGGCAGGATCTGGCGCGGCAAGCACTTGCCCAGGATGCGCTGGGCCTGGTCCAGCCGCGGCCGGCCCTGGGGCAGGGCGACGGCGCCGTAGACCAGCCCGCGCACGGTCTGGATCTGGCGCGGGTCCACCGGGTCGCCGTCGGCGACGCGGGTCAGGTGGCGCAGCTGCCGCGACAGGCTGGCGAAGACGCGCGTCCGGAAATCGTCATCGGCGCTGGCGCAGAAGAAGTCGTGGGCGCCGAGCCAGCTGGCGATGCGCTGGCCCAGGATGTCCGGCTGCCAGGTCAGCGGATGCCAGCGGTCGTAGCGTTCGATCCAGTGGTCGATCAGCCGGCGGGCCTGGCGCCGGGCTTGGTCGCCGCCGGCCGCGCGCAGGTCGCGCAGCCATTCGAAGCCGTGCAGCGCCGCGATGAAGTCGGGGGCGGCGCCGAACGGCTCCCATGGCGCGGCGGTGGCCGCCTCGTAGGTCTGGCCGCCCAGCCGGTACATCCCGGCGATCAGGGCGACGCCGCGCTCGGCATCGCCGGGCCAGGGATCGGGCGGCACCATCAGCAGGTCGCGCGGCCCCTTGCGCCCCAGCGCCACGGAATAGAGCGGGTTCGAATAGGCGAACCGCGCCAGCTGGTCCTGGACGTTGCGGGTCAGGCTGCGCGGGTTCCGCATGTCTCAGCTTTTGCCGCGGATCGCGGCGATGTTGCCGGCATAGGCGCCGGGGCCGCCGCGGAAGGCCGCGGTGCCGGCCACCAGGGTGTCGGCGCCGGCGGCGATCACCCGCGGCGCCGTCTCCGGCGTGACGCCGCCATCGACCTCCAGCCGCACGTCGCGGCCGCTCTTGTCGATCAGGGCGCGCAGCCGGGCGATCTTGTCGAGCTGGCTTTCGATGAAGCTCTGGCCGCCGAAGCCGGGATTGACCGTCATCACCAGCACCAGGTCGATGTCGCCCAGCAGCTCCTCGACCATGGCGATCGGCGTGCCCGGGCTCAGCACCACCCCCGGCGCCTTGCCGAGCGAGCGGATCAGCTGGACGGTGCGGTGCGGGTGCGGCCCGGCCTCGGGGTGGAAGCTGATCCGGTCCACCCCCGCCTCGGCGAAGGCCGGGATGTAGGGATCGGCCGGGCCGATCATCAGATGGGTGTCGAAGGGCAGGGCCGACCAGGGCCGCAGCGCCTTCACCACGGTCGGGCCGAAGGTGATGTTGGGCACGAAATGCCCGTCCATGATGTCGAGATGGAGCCAGTCGGCTCCGGCCTCGGTCATGGCACGGGCCTCCTCACCCAGGCGGGCGAAATCGGCGGAGAGGATGGAGGGAGCGATCAGGACGGGCTTGACCATGATCGTCCTCATAACAAGGGACCGGCCGCGTCACAACCGTGACGAGACCGTGGCGCCGAAGGAAGGGCCGGGGCGGCGCACCACCCCGGCCCGTTTCGCCCGAAAGGCCTACTTCGCCTTGGCCAGGAATTCCTGGACGTTGTCCGGGGTCACCGTGTCGAGGCCGACGGTGGTGATCTCCTGGACCTTCTCGCCCTTCTTCAGCTTCTGCAGCATCTCCATCGCCAGCGCGCCCATCTCATAGGGCTGCTGGCCGATCAGGCCGTTGGCGTAGCCGTCGCGCAGCAGCTCCAGCTCCGACTTCAGCGTGTCGGCCGAGACCAGCACGACCTCCTTCGAGGCCAGCTTGGCCTTGATCGGCTCGGCGAAGTTGCGGAAGGCGTCCGGCACGAACAGCGGCCAGCCGCCGACCGGCAGCAGCGCGTCGATGTCCGGATGGGCGGTCAGCGTGTCCTGCAGCTGCTGCACCGCCAGGGCGGCGTCGTCGTTGCAGTAGAGGGGCGAGCCCTCGACCTGGGTCCAGCCGGCGCCCAGCCCGTCGATGGTGCCGCGCACGCGGTCGTTCAGATTGGCCGCGGCCGGGCCGCCCGAGACCAGGGCGAAGGTGCCGCCGCCCGGATGCAGCTTGGCCGCCATCTCGCCGATCGCCTTGCCCATGGCGTAGTTGTCGGTGCCGACGAAGGCCTGGCGCTTCGACCCCGGGGCGTCGGCGTCGAAGGTGATGGTCGGGATGCCGGCCTCGACCGCCTGGTTGATGACATTGGTCATGGCGTCGACATCGGCGACCGAGATCGCGAGGCCGTCGATGCCCTGGGTGATCAGGTCCTGCACGATCTGCGCCTCGCTGGCCGGCTCGTGCTCCACCGGGCCGATATAGACGCATTCGACGCCGAGCTTCTTGGCGGCGTCCATGCAGCCGTCCCGCGACAGGTCGAAATAGGGATTGTTCATGGCCTTCGGCACCAGGGCGAAGCGCAGCTTGTCCTGCGCGTTCGCGCCGCCGGCCATGGCCATGACGGCGCCCAGCGCCACCGCGGCCAAAAGAAGCTTCTTCATGATGGATCCTCCCCTTGTTGAAAACGCGTTTTAGGCTGCGCGTTTCGACCGGATCCGGTCGAGCAGCACGGCCAGGATGATGAACACGCCGACGAAGAAATCCTGCCAGTAAGGCTGCACGCCGCCCAGGATCAAACCGTTGCGGATGACCTCGATCAGCGCCGCGCCGGTGATGGCGCCGAGCGGCCCGCCGAGGCCGCCGGTCAGGTTGGCGCCGCCGATCACCGAGGCGGCGATCACCCGCAGCTCGTAGCCGACCGCGGTGTTGGCGGGGGCGGAGCCGAGCCAGGCCAGCAGCAGCACGCCGGTGAAGCCGGCCAGGGCGCTGCAGAAGACGTAGACCGAGATCTTGACCCGCTCGACCGGCACGCCGGTCAGCGCTGCCGCCTTCTCGTTGCCGCCGATGGCGAAGACATGCCGGCCCCACTGCATGTGGCGCAGCAGGTACCAGATCATCACCGCCAGCACCGCCATGTAGATCAGCGACGGCGGCACGGTGCCGAAGATCGGCTCGTTGCCCAGCGTCCGGAACAGCTCCTTGGCCGGCCCGGCGGTGGGCGAGCCGCGGCCCTGGGTGACGACATAGACCAGGCTGCGGCAGACGCTGAGCATGCCCAGCGTGGTGACGAAGGGCGACAGGCCCAGCCGGGCGATCAGCAGGCCGTTGACCAGCCCGACCACGCCGCCGGCCGCGACGCCCGCCAGCACGCCGAAGGCCAGGGCCAGGCCGGGCCAGTCGGCGAACAGCGCCCAGTCGGCGGTCCAGTTCATCGCCAGGCTGGTGGCGACGGCGCCGAGCGCCATCACCGAGCCGACCGACAGGTCGATGCCGGCCAGGATGATCACCAGCGTCTGCCCCAGCGCCGCGATGGCGATATAGGAGAAGTTCTGGGCGACGTTCTGCAGGTTGCGCCCGGTCATGAACTTGTCCGACGCGATGGTCATGACCACCATCAGGATCACCAGCGCCGCCAGCACATAGGTGATCTGGGACGACAGAATCCGATGCAGCGGCCCCTGCCTGCGGACGTTGTCGAAGTTCATTGCCGCCGTCGCCATCACGCCGCCTCCAGCGCGCCGGTGATCAGCCCGGTCACCTCCTGGGGCGAGCTCTCGGCGATGCGCTTGTCGGCGACCTTGCGGCCGCGGCGCATCACGATCACCCGGTCGCAGACCTCGAACACGTCGGGCATGCGGTGGCTGATCAGGATCACGGCGATGCCGCCGTCGCGCAGCCGGCGGATCAGCTCCAGCACCTCATGCACCTGGCGTACGCTGATCGCCGCGGTCGGCTCGTCCATCAGGATCAGCTTGGCGTTGGCCAGGCGGGTGCGGGCGATGGCCACGGCCTGGCGCTGGCCGCCCGACATCAGCCGCACCAGGTCGCCGGCGCGGGTCTCCGACTTCAGCTCGGCGAACAGCGCCTGCGCCTTGCGGTTCATGGCGCCGTGGTCCAGCCGGCGCAGCGGCCAGACCCCGGTATTCAGCTCGCGGCCGAGGAAGACGTTGGCGGCGGCGGTCAGGTTGTCGGCCAAAGCGAGGTCCTGGTAGACCACCTCGATCCCGGCCTCGCGGGCGTCGACCGGCTTGTGAAAATGCACCGGCCTGCCGTCCAGCAGCATCTCGCCGGAGGTCGGCGGGAAGTTGCCGGCCATGACCTTGACCAGGGTGGACTTGCCGGCGCCGTTGTCGCCCATCAGCCCGACCACCTCGCCCGGCTCGATCGACCAGCTGACGCCGTTCAGGGCATGGATCGCCCCGAAATGCTTGGCGATGTCGCGCAGCTCCAGAAGCGCCATCCCGCTCCGTTCCTCCCCTGGCCCGGTAATTCCGGCCTCGTTTCGGGCGGAACTGTGAAAGAGAGCGCGGCGGAGCGCAATTGTTTTGTCTGATTATTGTCTCAAGCGCCGGAGGCTCAGGTGCGCCGCTTCAGCCGGGCGATGTGGAAGCCGTCCAGGCCGCCGTGATCCGGCCAGTGCGAGGGCAGGGTGCGGACGTCGCCGGCCGGGGTCAGCAGCTCGGCCGACCCGCCGATCTCCGCCGCCGCCACCGGCACGCGGGCCAGGCGCTCATCCTCGGCCAGCAGCCGGTCGATCTGCGCCTCGCCCTCCTCCGGCAGCAGCGAGCAGGTGCACCAGATCAGGATGCCGCCGGGCCGCACCAGCTCGACCGCGCGGCGCAGCATCCGCGCCTGGGCCGCGGCCAGCTTGGCCACGTCCTCCGGCCCCTTCAGCCGCGGCACGTCGGGGTGGCGGCGGATGGTGCCGGTGGCGCTGCAGGGCGCGTCCAGCAGCACGCCGTCATAGGGGGCGGCGCCGGTGAAGCTCTCGGCGTCGCCGGTGTGCATCTCGGCGGCGCCGCCCCCTATGAC